>NZ_JBHXTQ010000050.1:0-60422 GCF_042677305.1 Kitasatospora sp. NPDC127121
GGTGTTGGCTGCGTGTGCCGGGCGTACAGGACCTAGGCGATCTCTTTCGGATCACGCCGCGCGCCCGGCGTGATCCGAAAGAGAGCCCCTAGCGGTTCTCGCCGGTCATCGCCGCGGCCAGCCGCAGGTGCGGGCGGGCCTCCTCGGCGCGGCCCTGGCGCTCCAGGGTGCGGCCGAGCATCAGCCGGGCGTAGTCCTCGGCCGGGTCGGTGTCCAGGATCCGGAGCAACTCGGCCTCGGCGCACCCGAGTTGGGCGGAGTGGTAGTAGCTGCGGGCCAGCAGCAGCCGGACCGAGAGGTTGGCCGGCTCCTCGGCGAGCACGCCCTCCAGCATGCGGGCGGCGTCGGCGTAGGCCTTGGACTCGAAGTGGAACGTCGCGAGGCGGTACTCGTCGGCGGCGGTGGTCACGGCCACGGGGGGCTCCTTCCGGGTGGTTCCTTGCCTCCTCAAGCAATCGGCAAGTTTCAGCTATTCCTGGCCGGTGCGGGCGCCGGTGCGGACGGCACCGAGCAGGGCCCGGACCCGGGCTCCGGGCCGCCCGTCGACCCGCTGGCGCCCAGCGCCCGGGAGACCGCCGCGTCCAGGTCGAGCCGGGCCCCGGCCTGGTAGCACCGCTCGTACTCCTGCGCGGTCAGCCCCGCCCGGGCCCGCTCCGCGCACTCCTGGTGCGGGCCGAAGAAGGACCGCGAGCCCAGGAAGGGCAGGCCGACCGTGTGCCAGATCCGGTGCGCGGCGCCCTGCAGCACCCGGGCCTCGCCCAGGTCGCCCGGCGCGCCCGGGCCGCCCGGCTCGGTCTCCAGCAGCGCCAGCAGGTCGATCGCCAGCGCGATGCCGAGCAGGTCGTGGAACAGGTGGTTCAGCCGCAGGCCCTCCCGGGCCAGGGCGCGGGCCGCCCGGACGGCGCCGTCCAGCCAGTGCGCGTACGCCATCGCGTACAGCACGTACGCGTACGCCCACTGCTCGCCGTGCTCCTCGCACAGCTCGCGGGCCTGGCCGAACCAGAGCTCGCCGCTCTCCGGATCCCCCTGGAACAGGTACGCGAGGCCCAGCTCGACCATGGCCAGCACGACGTTGCTGTTGAGCTCGCCGATGGTCCGGTAGTGCCAGAGCGCCTCCTCGAACAGCTCGGCGGCGCGCTCCGGCTCGTCGCCGACCAGGGCCGCGCTGGCCTGCCGGTGGACGGCGTAGGCGAGCGCCCGGTCGTCGCCGGTGTCCAGGGCCTGGCGGCGGCACTCCTCCAGGGCCGGGCGGGCCGCTTCCAGGTCGCCTTGCAGGGTGGCCAGGTGGCCGGTCGCCCAGAGGGCCTTGGCGCGGGCCTCGGTCGGCTCGCGGTCCAGGGCGAGCGCGCGGTCCAGCCAGTGCCGCCCCTCGCCGAGGTGGCCGCAGCCGACCCAGTAGAACCACAGGGTGCCCGCCAGCAGCAGGGCGATCTGCTCCTCTCCGGGCTCGGCGAGGCAGAACTCCAGCGCCGCGCGGAGGTTGGGGTGGGCGAGTTCGGTGCGTTCGGCGGTCTCGGCCTGCCGGGGGCCGAACCACTCGACCTCGCCCCAGGTGGCCACGCCCAGGTACCAGTCGCGGTGGCGGCGCAGCAGCCGCGGCTCCTCGCCGGCGGCCCGCAGCCACTGGCCGCCGTAGTCGCGCAGGGTGTCCAGCAGTCGGAAGCGGACGCCGAAGGCGCTGTCCTCGCGCAGCACCACGGACTTGCCGACCAGTTCGTCGAGCAGGTCGAGCACGTCCTCGGCCTCCAGGCCGTCACCGGCGCAGACGTACTCGGCGGCCTCCAGGTCGAAACTGCCGGCGAAGACCGAGAGGCGGGCCCAGAGTAAACGTTCCTGCACGGTGCAGAGCTCATGGCTCCAACCGATCGTGGTGCGCAGCGCCCGGTGCCGCGGCAGGGCCGTCCGGGAGCCGCCGGTGAGCAGCCGGAACCGGTCGTCCAGCCGGGCGGTGATCTGCTCCACCGACAGCGCGCGCAGCCGCCCGGCCGCCAGCTCCACCGCCAGCGGGATGCCGTCCAGACGGCGGCAGAGCAGGCCCACCGCCTCGGCGTTGGCCTCGGTCAGCGCGAAGGAGGGCAGTACCGCCCGGGCCCGCTCGGCGAACAGCCGCACCGCGTCCGGCAGCCCGCCCGGACCGCTCGGACCGCTCGGCCGCGGGTCGACCGGCAGCGGGGCCAGGGTGAGCAGGTGCTCGCCCGAGGCCCGCAGCGCGGCGCGGCTGGTGGTCAGCACCCGGAGGCCGGGCAGCGCCCGCAGCAGCGCGTCCGCCAGGTCGGCGCAGGCCTGCACCAGGTGCTCGCAGCCGTCCAGCACCAGCAGCGTGCGCCGGCCGGACAGCCGCTCGGTGAGCACGTCCAGCGGCGGGCGGGCGGTGTCATCGGTCAGCCGCAGCGCCTCCAGCGCCGCGCGCCCGAGCCGCAGCGGGTCCTGCACCGGGGCCACCTCGACCAGCCAGGTGCCGTCCGGGAAGGCGCCGGCCGCCCGGGCGGCGGCGCGCAGGGCCAGCCGGCTCTTGCCCACCCCGCCCGGCCCGGTCACCGTCACCAGCCGGGCGCCGGCCAGCAGGCCCGCCAGCTCGGCCAGCTCCCGCTGCCGCCCGACGAAGCCCGTCACCTCGGCCGGCAGCCGGCCGGGCTGCGGCTCGCGCGGCCACGCCGCAGGTTCCCCGGGCTGTGCTCTCCAGTCGCCGGCCAAGCGTTGCTCCCCGTGTTCCTGGCCCGGACCGTCGGGGCCCGGACGTTCGTCGGGCCGTACGGGCGACGGCCCGCCTGGCAGAACGAGGTGACCGGCCGGTAGGTTACGCGCGCGGTTCGCACATCCGACCGGTTCGGCCGAGGGCCGACGCGGCGGTGGACCCCGGGGCCCGGCGATAACCCGGTCCGGAAACCGGGCGTGGGCGCGATAGGGTTCCGTTTGGAGAACAGCAAGGCGAGGGAGCGCGCAAAGGTGTCCGTGGGAGAGCTGGCCGGGTTGCTCGTCGCCGTGTTCTGGGCGGTCCTGGTCACCCTGCTCGCCGTGGTGCTGGTCCGCCTCTCGCGCGTGCTGAAGGAGGCCACCGTCCTCGTCTCCGCCGTCACCGAGCAGGCCGTCCCGCTGCTGAGCGACGCGGGCGCCGCCGTGCGCAGTGCCAACCAGCAGCTGGAGCGGGTGGACGAGATCACCGCCAACGTGCAGGACGCCGCCGCCAACGCCAACGCGCTCTCCTCCACCGTCGCCGCCACCCTGGGCGGGCCGCTGGTGAAGGTCGCGGCCTTCAGCTACGGCGTCCGCAAGGCCGTCGCCAAGCAGCAGGGCGGCCAGCCGTCCGTGCCGGCGCAGAGCGGCGAGCGCGAGGAGCTGGCCCGGCTGATCCGGGCCGAGGTGCGCGCCGCGACCGCGCCCAGGAACGGCCTGCTCTCCCGGGTCCGGCGCGCGGTGAGGGGCTGACGGCATGGTGCGACGCGTCTTCTGGATGGCGGTCGGCGCCGGTGCGACCGTGTGGGCCATGAACAAGGCCAACGAGGCCGTGCACCGGCTCACCCCGGACAGCCTCTCCGGCACCGCCACGCGCGGTGCGCTGCACCTGGGCGACCTGGCCAAGCAGTTCGCCCAGGACGTGCGGGCCGGCATGGCCGAGCGCGAGGAGCAGCTGAAGGACGACCTCGGACTGCACGGCACCGCCGTCGTCGAACCCCGGAGCACCGGACGGGTCCTGCGCGGCGAGCCGCAGTACCGAGCTATCTCGGCGGCGCCCGGCAGCCCGGCCGCCGCCCTGCCCCCGTCAGGCCCCCGCCCCGTGTCCCGTGGGGCCCGCACCACCACCCGAGCCATTGAAGAAACGCCCCGCCGCGCCCTGCCGCAGCGGGGCGGCACCCCGAACCGGAAGGACCAATAATGGAGTCGGCTGAGATCCGCCGCCGCTGGCTGCGCTTCTTCGAGGAGCGCGGCCACACCGTCGTTCCGTCGGCGTCCCTGGTCGCCGACGACCCCACCCTGCTGCTGGTCAACGCCGGCATGGTGCCGTTCAAGCCCTACTTCCTGGGCGAGGTCAAGCCGCAGTTCTCGCGCGCCACCAGCGTCCAGAAGTGCGTGCGCACCCTGGACATCGAGGAGGTCGGGAAGACCACCCGGCACGGCTCCTTCTTCCAGATGTGCGGCAACTTCTCCTTCGGCGACTACTTCAAGGAAGGCGCCATCAAGTTCGCGTGGGAGCTGCTCACCAGCTCCGTCGCGGACGGTGGCTACGGCCTGGAGAAGGAGAAGCTCTGGATCACCGTCTACCAGGACGACGACGAGGCCGAGCTGATCTGGCGTGACGTCATCGGCGTCCCGTCCGAGCGCATCCAGCGCCTCGGCATGAAGGACAACTTCTGGTCGATGGGCGTCCCCGGCCCCTGCGGCCCGTGCTCGGAGATCAACTACGACCGCGGCCCCGCGTACGGCGAGGAGGGCGGCCCGGCCGTCAACGGCGAGCGCTACCTGGAGATCTGGAACCTGGTCTTCATGCAGTACGAGCGCGGCCACGGCGACGGCAAGGACGGCTTCGAGATCCTCGGCGACCTGCCGAGCAAGAACATCGACACCGGCCTCGGCCTGGAGCGCCTCGCCGCCATCCTCCAGGGCGTCGACAACCTCTTCGAGATCGACACCAGCCGGATGATCCTCGACCGCGCCGCCGAGCTCACCGGCCACACCTACGGCGCCGACCACAAGTCGGACGTCTCGCTGCGCGTGGTCACCGACCACATCCGCACCGCGCTGATGCTGATCGGCGACGGCGTCACCCCCGGCAACGAGGGCCGCGGCTACGTGCTGCGCCGCATCCTGCGCCGCGCCATCCGCAACATGCGCCTGCTGGGCGCCACCGGCGTGGTGGCCAAGGACCTCACCGACATCGCCATCAAGGCGATGGCTCCGCAGTACCCGGAGCTGGAGAGCGACCGCAAGCGCATCGAGACGGTCGTCGTCGGCGAGGAGGCGGCCTTCCTGCAGACCCTCAAGGCCGGCACCAGCCTGCTGGACGCCGCGGTCACCGAGACCAAGCAGGCCGGCGGCGCGGTCCTCTCCGGGGACCAGGCCTTCAAGCTGCACGACACCTACGGCTTCCCGATCGACCTCACCCTGGAGATGGCCGAGGAGCAGGGCCTCCAGGTGGACGAGGCCGGCTTCCGCCGCCTGATGCAGGAGCAGCGCAACCGCGCCAAGGCGGACGCCAAGGCCAAGAAGATGGGCCACGCCGACGTCGCCGCGTACCGCGAGGTCGCCGACAAGTCCGGCGCGAGCGTCTTCACCGGCTACAACCTCACCGAGGGCGAGGCCAGCGTCGTCGGCCTGCTGGTGGACGGCGTTCCGTCGCCGGCCGCCTCCGAGGGCGACGAGGTCGAGATCATCCTCGACCGCACCCCGTTCTACGCCGAGGGCGGCGGCCAGCTCGCCGACCACGGCAGGATCCGGCTGGAGTCCGGCGCGGTGGTGGAGATCCGCGACGTGCAGCAGCCCGTCCCGGGTGTCATCGTGCACTCCGGTGGGGTGCTGTTCGGCGAGGTCGTGCTCGGCGCCTCGGCGTACGCCACGATCGACACCGAGCGCCGCCGGGCGATCGCCCGCGCCCACTCGGCCACCCACCTGACCCACCAGGCGCTGCGCGACGCGCTCGGCCCGACGGCCGCCCAGGCCGGCTCCGAGAACGCCCCCGGCCGCTTCCGCTTCGACTTCGGCTCGCCCGCCGCCGTCCCGGGCACCGTGCTGGTCGACGTCGAGCAGAAGATCAACGACGTGCTGGGTCGCGAACTCGACGTCACCGCCGAGGTCATGACGATGGATCAGGCCCGCAAGGCCGGTGCCATCGCGATGTTCGGCGAGAAGTACGGCGACGAGGTCCGGGTCGTCACCATCGGTGACTTCTCCAAGGAGCTGTGCGGTGGCACGCACGTCGGCAACACCGCCCAGCTGGGCCTGGTGAAGCTGCTCGGCGAGTCCTCGATCGGCTCCGGCGTGCGCCGCGTCGAGGCGCTGGTCGGCGTCGACGCGTACAAGTTCCTGGCCCGCGAGCACACCGTGGTGTCCCAGCTGACCGAGCTGGTCAAGGGGCGCCCGGAGGAGCTGCCGGAGAAGATCTCGGGCATGCTCGCCAAGCTCAAGGACGCCGAGAAGGAGATCGAGCGCTTCCGCGCCGAGAAGGTGCTGGCCGCCGCGGCGGGTCTGGCCGACTCGGCCGAGGACGTGCAGGGCATCTCGGTGGTCGCCGCGCAGGTCGCCGACGGCGTGGGCGCGGACGAGCTGCGCAAGCTGGTGCTGGACGTGCGCGGCCGCCTCGGCTCGCGCCCGGCCGTGGTCGCCGCCTTCACCGTGGCGGGCGGCCGTCCGCTGACCGTGATCGCCACCAACGAGGACGCCCGCGGCCGCGGCATCAAGGCCGGCGAGCTGGTCCGGGTCGCCGCCAAGACCCTCGGCGGCGGCGGTGGCGGCAAGGACGACGTCGCCCAGGGCGGCGGCTCCAACCCGGCCGCGGTCGGCGAGGCCGTTGCCGCGGTGCGCGGCCTGGTCGCGGAGCGCGCCAGCTGATGGTCGAGGAGCCTCAGGTGGAGCGGCCCTTCCGGCGGGGGCGGCGGATCGCCGTCGACGTCGGTGACGCCCGGATCGGGGTCGCGTCCTGCGACCCCGACGGGGTGCTCGCCACGCCCGTGGAGACCGTTCCGGCCGGGGTGAAGTCGCAGGCCAGGATCGCCGCCATCGTCGAGGAGTACGACGCGGTGGAGGTGATCGTCGGGCTGCCCCGCTCGCTGAGCGGCAAGGAGGGCCCGGCGGCGGAGAAGGTCCGCGCGTACGCGACGCGGCTGGCCAACCGGCTGTACCCGGTGCCGGTCCGGCTGGTCGACGAGCGGATGTCGACCGTCACCGCCACCCACGGGCTGCGCGCCTCGGGCGTCAAGGCGAAGAAGGGCCGCTCGGTGGTCGACCAGGCCGCCGCGGTGGTGATCCTGCAGACCGCCCTTGAGTCCGAACGGGTGAGCGGGAACCCGCCCGGTGAGAGCGTCGAGGCGGTCGGCTGACCGGCCTGATCTAACGTCCCGTCGAGGGGTCCGTGCGGACGCGTCCGCACGGACCCCTTTCGAACGTTTCGGCACTGCCGAGGGGACGCGAGCCATGACCGACCAGGACTTCCACCCGGGGCTCACGCCCGGGCACCTGGGTGCGCCGGTGCTGGAACCGGAGGGCCGGCCCCCGGGCGCGCCCCGCATGCGCTCCGATGCGCCCGATCCGCACCGACGGCGTAACGGACTGGCCTGCGCGCTCACCGCGCTCGCCCTGGTCGCGGTGTTCGGCGGGGCGGGCCTCGCCGGGTACACCTGGCTCCAGGGACAGCGCAAACCCCCGGCCGCCGCCGACTACGACGGGCAGGGCACCGGCAGCGTCCAGGTCTCGGTGCCGGAGGGCGCGGGCCTGTCCCAGATCGCGTCCGCCCTGGTCCGCAACGGGGTGGTGGCCAGCTCGCTCGCCTTCACCCGGGCGGCCAAGGGCAGCGCCGCGGCCGCCGGGCGGATCCAGCCCGGCACCTACACCCTGAAGCAGCGGATGTCGGCCGTGGCCGCGCTGACCGTGCTGATCGACCCGGCCAACGCCAACGGCCTGACCATCCCCGAGGGCTGGCGCGGCTACCAGATCTACGTGGCCATCGACCGCAAGCTGCGTCTGCCGGAGGGCACCACCCAGCGCACCGCCCAGGAACAGGGCGCCGAACTGGGCCTGCCGGACTTCGCCAAGGGCAGCCCCGAGGGCTACCTCTTCCCCGCGACGTACAGCGTCACCGACGGGACCACCGCGATCGACCTGCTGAAACAGATGGTGGAGCGGGCCGGCAAGGAGTTCAGCCGGGACGACGCGAACGTCGTCGCGCAGAACCTCGGCCAGAGCCTGTACGGGCTGGTCACCGTGGCCAGCATGGTCCAGGGCGAGGCCGACAACAACGAGGACATGGGCAAGGTGGCGCGGGTCATCTACAACCGGCTGGCCAAGGGCATGCCGCTGCAGCTCGACTCCACGATCAACTACGCGCTCGGCCGGTCGACCCTGAACACCACCGTCACCGACACCCGGCTGGACTCCCCGTACAACACCTACCTGCACCCGGGGCTGCCGCCCACGCCGATCTCCAACCCGGGGCGGCAGGCGATCACGGCGGCGCTGGACCCGGCGCAGGGGGACTGGCTCTACTTCGTCACCGTGAAACCGGGGGACACCCGCTTCACCGACAGCTTCGACGTGCAGCAGCGCAACGTCGCCGAGTTCAACGCGAACCGGGCGTCGGCGAAGCCCGGCGCCTCGGCCTCGTCGTCGGCTTCGGCCGGTGGGTCGGCCCCCGACTCCGGGCCGGCGGCGCCGGAGCCCGAGCCGAGCGCGGGCTGGTGAGGTCGGACACTGACGGCACGTCCGCCCTGCCGGGGGCACGTGTGCGGTACGGTAACGTCTCCTCCCAGGCGCTGCGCTAGCACGCCGGTTCGAGAATCAGCCGGGACCGCGTCCCGGACGGCCGGTCCGATCCTCCGGCCGTCTTCGTCGGTTAAGGGGATCAATGACCGATCTGGGTCGGGGCTACGGCCCCCAGGGCTCTGAGCCGTGGCACCCCGGTGACCCCGGGTACGGCGGCCAGCAGCCGGTCCCCGGCCAGCAGGACGGCCAGTGGCAGCAGTATCCCCAGCAGGGCGAGCCGGTCCAGCAGTATCCCCAGCAGCAGGGCGAGCCGGTCCAGCAGCCGTACGGAGACGTGCAGCAGCAGGGGTATCCGCAGCAGCAGATGCAGCAGATGCCGCAGCAGGGGTACCCGCAGGGGTATCAGCAGCAGGGGTTCCCGGGCGGGCAGCAGCAGTACCCGCAGCAGCAGGTGCCCCAGCAGCAGATGCAGCAGCAGGGCTACCAGCAGCAGCAGATGCCGCAGCAGGGGTACCAGCAGCAACAGCAACAGCAACAGCAGCAGCAGATGGCGCCGCAGGGCTACCAGCAGCAGCTGCCCCAGCAGGGGTACCAGCAGCAGGGGTTCCCGGACGGTCAGCAGCAACCGGGCATGGCGCAGCAGCAGGGGATGTCCCCGCAGCAGGCCCAGCAGCCCCACCAACCCCAGCAGCCTCAGCAGCCTCAGCAGCCTCAGCAACCCGGTGCGCAGCAGCAGCCGGGCATCCCGCAGCAGGGCGCGCAGCCCGGGCGGCGGCGTCGCGCGGCGCCGGAGCCCGAGCCGGCCGCGCCCGTCAGCGGCCCCGGCCCGGACGGCATCGACTGGGAGGCCGAGGCCGCCGCGCTGGAGGCTGGCGCCGATCCGGTCGGCGGGCACGCGCCCGAGACCGACGAGTGGGACGGCCACCCGGACGGCTTCCAGGAGGACGGCCGTCACGAGGACGGCCGTCACGAGGACGGCCACCACGAGGACGCCGAGTACCGCGACGAGGACGGCCACGCCGAACAGGAGGGCTTCCTCGGCGAGGAGGACTCCTCCCGCGACGCGCAGAAGAAGCGCAAGGAGAAGGGCAAGAAGTCCGGCCGCCGCAACGGCGGGGCCTGCCTGCTGGTCGCGCTGGTGCTGGTCGGCGCCCTGGGCGGGGCCGGCTGGTGGGGTTACGGCTTCTACCAGGACCACTTCGGCCCGCCGCCGGACTTCACGGGCGAGGGCGGCAGCCCCGTCCAGGTCGAGGTCAAGTCGGGTGCGGTCGGCGGTCAGATCGGCCTGGCGCTGAAGAGCGCCGGCGTGGTCAAGAGCGTCGACGCCTTCAGCAAGGCCTGCGACGCCGAGCCGAAGTGCAAGAACGTCCAGCCGGGCTTCTACTCGCTGAAGAAGGAGCTGCCGGCTGCCACCGCGCTGAGCGAACTGCTCAACGGGGCCGGCGGTGCGGCGCTGGTCATCCCCGAGGGCAAGACCGCCGCCGACATCTACACCCTGATCGACGGGAAGCTGAAGCTGCCGCAGGGCACCACGGCGGGTGTCGCCAAGGCCCAGGTCGGCAGTCTCGGCCTGCCGGCGTACGCGAACGGCAACGTCGAGGGCTTCCTCTGGCCGACCCGGTACAACATCGCCGACGGCATGAAGCCCGAGGACCTGCTCAAGCAGATGGTGAAGAACGCCACCGACAAGTACGCGACCCTGGACGCCGACGCGTCCAAGGTCGGCCTCAAGAACGCGTACGAGGTGGTCATCGAGGCGAGCATCCTGCAGCGCGAGGGCAACAAGGTCGACGACTTCGCCAAGATGGCCAGGACCATCCAGAACCGGCTGGCGAGCGATGCCGTGCGCCACACGCTCGGCATGGACACCACGCTGCAGTACTCGCTGGGCCGCAAGGACCTGGACAAGAAGGACATCAACGACGGGTCCAACAAGTACAACACCTACATCAACCCGGGCCTGCCGCCGACGCCGATCTCCAACCCCGGCGACGACGCGCTCAAGGCGGTGCTCAACCCGGCGGACGGCAAGTGGCTGTACTTCATCGCGATGTCCCCGTCCAACACCCTCTTCGCCGACACGGACAAGGAGCACGCCGCCAACGTCGAGGCGTACTGCCGGGCGGCGGGCCAGGGCTTCGACAAGGTCGGTCTCCACTGCACCACCAAGTAGCCGCCACCGCACCGCCGTTCACGGAGGAGCAGCGTTGACCAGCAAGCACCGGGCCGCCGTCCTCGGCTCGCCGATCGCCCACTCGCTCTCGCCGGACCTGCACCGGGCCGCCTTCGCGGCGCTCGGGCTGGACGGCTGGCGCTACGACCGCTTCGAGGTCGACGAGGCCGGCCTGCCCGGCTTCCTCGCCGGGCTGGACGAGGCCGAGTGGGCCGGGCTGTCGCTGACCATGCCGCTGAAGCGGGCGATCATCCCGCTGCTGGACGAGGTCAGCGCGACGGCCCGCGCGGTGGACGCGGTGAACACCGTGGTGTTCACCGCCGACGGGCGGCGTACCGGGGACAACACCGACGTCCCCGGGCTGGTGAACGCGCTGCGCGAGCGCGGCATCACCGAGGTGCCGGCCGCGGCCGTGCTGGGTGCCGGGGCCACCGCCTCCTCGGCGCTGGCGGCGCTGGCCCAGGTCTGCACCGGCGAGGTGACCGTCTACGTGCGCAGCGCGGAGCGGGCCCGGGAGATGGCCGAGCTGGGCGAGCGGCTGGGCGTCGCCGTGCGCACCGCCGACTGGGAGCTCGGCGCGCAGGCGCTGGCTCGGCCGCTGACCGTCTCGACCACGCCGGTCGGTGCGACCGACGCCTTCGCCGGGGCGCTGCCCGCCGCGCCGGGGGCGCTGTTCGACGTGCTGTACCACCCGTGGCCGACGGCGCTGGCCGCCGCCTGCGCCGCGCGCGGGGCGACCGTCCTGGGCGGGCTGGACCTGCTGGTGCACCAGGCGGTGCTGCAGAGCGAGGCCTTCACCGGGCGGGCGCCGGGGCCGCTGGCGGCGATGCGCGAGGCGGGCGAGAAGGCCCTCGCCGGGCGCTGAGCCCGCGCCGGTGGCCGGATCGCGCCGGCCACCGTCCGGCCGGCTGGCCGGAATCGTGCCGACCACCGTCCCGCCGACTGACCGACCACCGTCCGTCACGCGGACTGGGCCTCCGGGTGCCGCCGGGACGTGAAAGGATTCAGGGGAAAAGGCACGCCCGGGCGGGCCCCGGCAGGTGCCGTGGCCGGTCCGCTGATGAAGGAGCTCCGTTGGGTACGTTGCGCTGGCTGACGGCGGGGGAGTCGCACGGCCCCGCACTCGTCGCGACGCTGGAGGGCCTGCCCGCCGGTGTACCGGTCACCACCGCGGTGGTGGCCGACGCGCTGGCGCGCCGCCGGCTCGGTTACGGTCGCGGCGCACGGATGAAGTTCGAGCAGGACGAGGTGACGTTCCTCGGCGGCGTCCGGCACGGCGAGACCATGGGCAGCCCGGTGGCGGTCATGGTCGGCAACACCGAGTGGCCGAAGTGGGAGCAGGTCATGTCGGCCGACCCGGTCGACCCCGAGGTGCTGGCCGGTCTGGCCCGCAACGAGGCGCTCACCCGCCCCCGCCCCGGCCACGCCGACCTGGCCGGCATGCAGAAGTACTCGATCGACGAGGCCCGTCCGATCCTGGAGCGCGCCAGCGCCCGTGAGACGGCCGCCCGGGTCGCGCTCGGTGCCGTCGCCCGCGCGTACCTGAAGGCGACCTGCGGGATCGAGATCGTCAGCCACGTGGTCGAGCTGGCCGCCGCCAAGGCCCCGGCCGGTGTGCTGCCGCTGCCCTCGGACGAGGCGCGGCTGGACGCCGACCCGGTCCGCTGCCTGGACGCCGACGCGTCGAAGGCGATGGTCGCCGAGATCGACCAGGCCCACAAGGACGGCGACACCCTCGGCGGCGTGGTCGAGGTGCTCGCGTACGGCGTGCCGGTGGGTCTGGGCTCGCACGTGCACTGGGACCGCCGGCTGGACGCCCGGCTGGCCGCCGCGCTGATGGGCATCCAGGCGATCAAGGGCGTCGAGGTCGGCGACGGCTTCGAGCTGGCCCGGGTGCCCGGCTCGCAGGCGCACGACGAGATCGTCCCGACCCCCGAGGGCGTCAAGCGCACCTCCGGCCGCTCCGGCGGCACCGAGGGCGGCCTGACCACCGGCGAGGTGCTGCGGGTGCGTGCCGCCATGAAGCCGATCGCCACCGTGCCGCGGGCGCTGCAGACCCTGGACGTGCGCACCGGCGAGCCGGCCAAGGCGCACCACCAGCGCTCGGACGTCTGCGCCGTGCCGGCCGCCGGGATCGTCGCCGAGGCGATGGTCGCGCTGGTGCTGGCCGACGCGGTGAGCGAGAAGTTCGGCGGTGACCACGTCTCCGAGACCCGCCGCAACGTGCAGGGCTACCTCGACAACCTGATCATCCGATGACCGTTCCGGTCGTTGTGCTGGTCGGCCCGCCCGGCAGTGGCAAGTCCACCGTCGGGCGGGCCCTGGCCGAGCGCCTGGGCGTCGGCTTCCGGGACACCGACGCCGACATCGAGGCGTTGGCCGGCAAGCCCATCCCGGAGATCTTCATCGACGAGGGCGAGCCGCACTTCCGCGAGCTGGAGGTCCGGGCCGTGCGCACGGGCGCCACGGAGCACGACGGCGTCCTGGCGCTCGGCGGCGGCGCGGTGATGGCCGAGGCCACCCGCGCCCTGCTGCGCGAGCTGCCGGTCGTCTTCCTGGAGGTCCCGCTGGCGGACGCGGTCAAGCGGGTCGGCCTGGACGCCCCGCGCCCGCTGCTGGCCATCAACCCGCGGGCCCGCTGGCGCGAGCTGATGGAGGCCCGCCGGCCCCTCTACCTGGAGGTGGCCACCGCCGTCGTCGACACCGCCGGCCGCACCCCCGAGCAGGTCGCGGACGCCGTACTGGAAGCACTGGAGCTGAAGACCCCCCATGACTGACCCCATCGTCAGGATTCACGTCGGCGGCAGCGCCGGCCACGACCCGTACGACGTGCTGATCGGGCACCAGCTGCTCGGCGAGCTGGCGCCGCTGATCGGCACCCGCGCCAAGCGGGTCGCGATCATCCACCCCGAGGCGCTGGCCGCCACCGCCGACGCCATCCGCGAGGACCTGCTCGGCGAGGGCTACGAGGCGATCGCGCTGCAGGTGCCCAACGCCGAGGACGCCAAGAGCGCCGAGGTCGCCGCGTACTGCTGGTCGGTGCTCGGGCAGACCGGCTTCACCCGCAGCGACGTCGTCGTCGGCCTCGGCGGCGGCGCCACCACCGACCTGGCCGGCTTCGTCGCCGCCACCTGGCTGCGCGGCGTCCGCTGGATCTCCATGCCCACCACGTTGCTCGGCATGGTCGACGCGGCCGTCGGCGGCAAGACCGGCATCAACATCGCCGAGGGCAAGAACATGGTCGGCGCCTTCCACCCGCCGGTGGGCGTGCTGGCCGACCTCGACACCCTGGCGACCGTGCCCAAGCACGACTACGTCTCCGGCCTCGCCGAGGTCATCAAGTGCGGCTTCATCGCCGACCCGGCCATCCTCGACCTGATCGAGGCCGACCCGGAGGGCGCCAAGACCCCGGACGGCCGGCACACCGTCGAGCTGATCCGCCGCGCCATCCAGGTCAAGGCCGACGTGGTCTCCGGGGACCTCAAGGAGTCCGGCCGGCGCGAGATCCTCAACTACGGCCACACCCTCGGCCACGCCATCGAGCGCAACGAGCGCTACAAGTGGCGGCACGGCGCCGCGATCTCCATCGGCATGGTCTTCGCCGCCGAACTCGGCCGCCTGGCAGGCCGGTTGGACGACGAGACGGCCGACCGGCACCGCACCGTGCTGGCCTCCGTCGGGCTGCCGCTGCGCTACCAGGCGGACGCCTGGCCGAAGCTGCTGGACGCCATGAAGATCGACAAGAAGTCGCGCGGCGACCTGATCCGCTTCATCGTCCTGGACGGCCTCGGCAAGACCTCCGTCCTGGAGGGCCCCGACCCGTCCCTGCTGGTCGCCGCCTACGCGGAGGTCTCGGCGTGACCAGGGTCATGGTGCTCAACGGCCCCAACCTCGGACGGCTCGGCAGCCGCGAGCCGGACGTCTACGGCGCCACCTCCTACGCCGGGCTGGTCGAGCGCTGCACCGCGCTCGGCAAGGAGTTCGGCTTCGAGGTCGAGGTGCACGAGACCAACTCCGAGCAGCAGATGGTGGAGTGGCTGCACGAGGCGGCCGACGGCAAGGTGCCCGTGGTGATCAACCCGGGCGCGTTCACGCACTACTCGTACGCGATGCGGGACGCCGCCTCGCAGCGCACCGCGCCGCTGATCGAGGTGCACATCTCCAACCCGTACGCCCGGGAGACCTTCCGGCACACCTCGGTGATCGCCGCGGTGGCCTCCGGCACCATCGCGGGATTCGGGCTCGGCTCCTACGAGCTGGCCCTGCGCGCCCTGGCCGAGCAACTCACCACGCGCTGACGCCTGGTCAGCGGCCCGGCGGCGGACTGTGCCCGCCGCCGGGCCGCCGTGTAGTCTCCCCGCTGAGAGGTGTCGGGAGGTGACCGTGACGCAGTACGCCGGGGGTGGGCACGTCCCGCCGCGTCCCGCCGCTCCGCCGGGGCCGCAGCCGTCGGGGGCCGCCGCGCCGCCGCCGGTGCCGCCCGTTCCGGCCCCTGTTCCCGCCGCTGCGCCGCCGGCTCCGGCCGCTCCGGTGCCGCTCGTTCCGGTGCCGCCTGCTCCCGTGCCGCCCGCTCCGGCTCCTGTCTCCGCGCCCGCTCCGGCCGCACCCGCGCCCGCGCCCAGTGCGCCGGTCCCCGTCGGGGCCACCGGGCACTTCGTGCTGCCCTCCGGCGCGCCCGTGCAACTCCCCGCCCACCCGCCGCAGCGGCACGCGCCCGCCAGTCCGATCGCCGTCCTGCTGATCGGCCCGGCCGGGGCGGGCAAGACCACCGTCGCCCGGTACTGGGCCGAGCGCCGGCCCAGCCCGACCGCGCACATCAGCCTGGACGACGTCCGCGAGTGGGTGCAGTCCGGCTTCGCCAACCCGCAGTCCGGCTGGAACAACGCCTCCGAGGCGCAGTACCGGCTGGCCCGCCGCACCTGCGGCTTCGCCTGCCGCAACTACCTCGCCAACGGCATCTCCTGCATCATCGACGACGCCGTCTTCCCGGACCGCCCGGCCATCGGCCTCGGCGGCTGGAAGCGGCACATCGGCCCCGGCATGATCCCGGTCGTGCTGCTGCCCAGCCTGGACTCCGTGCTGCACCGCAACGCCCGGCGCGGCGGTACCCGGCGGCTCGGTGACGAGGAGGTGGCGCGGATCCACGGCCGGATGGCCGGCTGGTACAACTCCGGGCTGCCGATCATCGACAACTCGTACCTGGACGTGGCCGGCACCGCCGCCGAGCTGGACCGCGTCATCCTGGCCCGGCTGATGGGCATGCCGGTCCGCTGACCTGCGACGATCCGGCGCTGTCGGTGCCGACTGCGATGATGTGCGGGTCCTGTCGAACCACCCCGGGGGAGCTGACGCCCGTGCCGGAAGGCCACATCATCCACCGCCTCGCCGCCGAGAACCGGAAGGCCTTCGGCGGCCGCCCGGTCGAGGTGTCCAGCCCGCAGGGCCGGTTCGCCGACGAGGCCAAGGCCATCGACGGGCAGCTGCTCACCGCGGCCGAAGCCGTCGGCAAGCACCTGTTCCTCGGCTTCGAGGAGGGCGGCTGGGTGCACGTCCACCTCGGCCTCTACGGCGGCTTCGCCTTCGGCACCGGGCCCGCGCCCGAGCCGGTCGGCCTGGTCCGGCTGCGGCTGGCCAACGACGACGGCTACGCCGACCTGCGCGGCCCCAACACCTGCGCGCTGGTCACCGGCGCGGAGAAGGCCGCCGTCGCCGCCCGGCTGGGCCCCGACCCGCTGCGCGCCGACGCCGATCCGCAGGCCGCCTGGCGCCGGATATCGGCGAGCCGTACGACCGTCGCCGCGCTGCTGATGGACCAGAAGGTGCTGGCCGGGGTGGGCAACGTCTACCGGGCCGAGGTGCTGTTCCGCCACGGGATCAACCCGCACCGCGCCGGCCGCGACCTCACCCGGGGCGAGTGGGACGCGATCTGGGCCGACCTGGTCGCCCTGATGCACGAGGGCGTCGGCGCGGGCCGGATCGACACCGTCCGGCCCGAGCACACCCCCGAGGCGATGGGCCGCCCGCCGCGCGTCGACGACCACGGCGGCGAGGTGTACGTCTACCGGCGGGCCGCGATGCCCTGCCTGGTCTGCGGCACCGACGTCCGGGCGGAGCAGCACGCCGCGCGCAACCTCTTCTGGTGCCCCACCTGCCAGGCGGCCTGACCGGGTCCGCGGTTGCTCCGGCCGGCCCCCCGGCGTGTCCTCCGGGGGGCCGGTCAGCCGACGGCCGCGGTGGGCTCGTGGTGTTCGGCGGCGGCGCACGCGTCGAGGAGGGGGCGCATGGCCTCGTCCACGAGCCGGTAGCGCACGACCCGCCCGTCCTTGTCCCCGGTGACCACGCCCGCGGTGCGGAGCAGTCGCAGGGCCTGGGACACGGCGGGGTCGCGCATGCCGGTGGCGACGGCGAGGTCGGAGACGGCGAGCGGGCCGGCCCGGTGGAGGGCGAGCAGGAGGGCGAGCCGCCCGGGGTCGGCGAGCAGGGAGAACCGCTCGGCCCAGGTGCGGACGTGCGCGGGGTCGCCGATCGCGGCGATGGCCTCGCAGACCCGGTGTCCGTCGATGGTGCGGTGGCCCGCGCGGTCGGCCGGTACGAGATGCATGCGCACATTGTTGCAGGAGGGGGCCTGTGATCCTGGACACCTGCGCAGGTGCGCAGCCTTGCAAGGGTGGGTCCTGGCCCCTACGGTGTTCCCCGCCGTGGTGCTCGGGAAGACCGGTGACGGATCCTCAGGGGTCCCAGTCCGGAGCGGCCCTCGCCACTGTGATCGGGCCATCGTGATCGTCGACGATGGAGAGACGTCCGTACCCACGACGCCACTGGGAGCCTCGCGCACCTGGGAAGGCGGGTACGGGACCCCCGTAAGCCAGGAGACCGGCCACGGCATCTCACGAAGTGTTTCCACGAGGTGCTGGAGCGTGACCCGAATGACCCTGCCCGAAACCGCCGCCGCCGAGGCGCCGGCGACACCGTCCGTGCTGCCCACGTTCCGCTGGAAGCGCGAGGACACCGTTCGCACGGCCGGGCTGATGGGGGTGATCCTGGCCATGCACGTGGTGGCGTTCGGGACGCTCATCTTCCTGGTCGCGCCCCACAACTACGCGGTCGGCACCCAGGTCTTCGGCGTGGGCCTGGGGATCACCGCGTACACCCTCGGCATGCGGCACGCCTTCGACGCCGACCACATCGCGGTGATCGACAACACCACCCGCAAACTGATGGCGGACGGCAAGCGGCCGGTCTCGGTCGGCTTCTGGTTCGCCCTCGGGCACTCCTCGATGGTGGTGCTGATGGCCGCCCTGGTGGCGGGCGGCGCGCAGCTGGCCAGCACGCTGATGGACGACGACTCGACCACCCACAAGTGGCTCGGGATGGTCGGCACGACGGCCTCCGGCGCGTTCCTCTACCTGATCGGCGCGCTCAACCTGGCCGCGCTGCTCGGCATCCTCAAGGTGTTCCGGGCGATGCGGGCCGGGTCGTACGACGAGGCGCAGCTGGAGGAGCACCTCAACTCGCGCGGCTTCATGGCCCGGGTGCTGAACCGGGCGACCCGCTCGATCACCCGGCCCGGGCAGATGTTCCCGGTGGGCATGGTGCTGGGGCTGGGCTTCGACACCGCGACCGAGGTCACCCTGATGGTGATGGCCGGGTCGGGCGCGGCGGCCGGGCTGCCCTGGTACGCGATCGTCTGCCTGCCGCTGCTGTTCGCGGCCGGGATGAGCCTGTTCGACACCCTGGACGGGACGTTCATGAACTTCGCGTACCAGTGGGCCTTCGCCAACCCGGTCCGGAAGGTCTACTACAACCTGACGATCACCGGGCTGTCGATCGCGGTGGCCTTCGTCATCGGCACCATCGAGCTGGTCGGCGTGCTGCACGAGAAGCTCGATCTGACCGACCCGGTCACCGGCTGGATCGCGGGCATCTCGCTGGACAACGTCGGCTACGCGATCGCCGGGCTGTTCGTGGTGGTCTGGGCCGCGGCGACCGCCAACTGTACGGGGGCGGGGGTGGATATGTGCTGGGCGGCCGCCGTGTTGGGCGGGCGGCGCGCGGCGCCGGCTGCCACCCGCGACGGCGCCTCCCCCGGGATCCCGGGGGAGGCGCCGTTTCGTCGCTGCGGGGCGGTACGGGTCGCTGCCGGTCGGCGTTTCGTCGGTGCGGGGTTCAGTTCGGGCGGGCGGGGTTCAGCGCTCTTCGCGGAAGTCGACGTGCCGGCGCGCGATCGGGTCGTACTTGCGCAGGACCATCCGGTCCGGGTCGTTGCGGCGGTTCTTGCGGGTCACGTACGTGTAGCCGGTGCCGGCGGTGGAGCGGAGCTTGATGACGGGGCGCAGTTCACTACGGGCCATGGGTGTCCTCCCGGGTTGGCGGGTTGGCGGGTTGGCGGGTTGGCGGGTTGGCGGGGCGTTCGGGGCCGGGGCGAAACCGTACACCGAAATGGAAGTCATTTTCATCTGGTGTAACGTGAGCTCCGTCCTGCCCATTCCCGGACGTCAGGGAGCACCCATGTCCGCCCGCTGCCAACTCACCGGCCGCAAGCCCGGATTCGGCAACGCGATCTCGCACTCGCACCGCCGCACCCGCCGCCGCTTCGACCCCAACATCCAGCACAAGCGCTACTGGCTGCCCGGCGAGGGCCGGTACGTCCGGCTCACCCTCAGCGCCAAGGGCATCCGCACCATCGACACGATCGGCATCGAGGCCGCCGTCGCCCGCATCCGCGCCCGAGGGGGGAAGGTCTGATGGCCAAGCAGAGCAAGATCGCCAGGAACGAGCAGCGCCGCGCCGTCGTGGCCCGGTACGCCGAGCGCCGCGCCGAGCTCAAGCGGATCATCGCCCACCCCGGCACCGCCCCCGCCGAACGCGCCGCCGCCCAGGCCGAACTCGCCCGCCAGCCCCGCGACGCCAGCGCCACCCGGATCCGCAACCGCGACGCCGTCGACGGCCGCCCCCGCGGCTACCTGCGGGCCTTCGGCCTCTCCCGGGTCAACCTCCGCGTCCACGCCCACGCCGGCCACCTGCCCGGCGTCCGCAAGGCCAGCTGGTGAGCGGCGTGGACGGGATCAAGCTGCCCGTGGTGGTCGTCGCAGGACTGCATGCCGCCGAACGCCGCGCCGCCGTCCGGGAGTTGGCCGCGGCCGCGGTGGACGCAGTGGTCCTCCACCATGACCTGCGGGAGGCCTCGCAGGGTGTCGTCCACCGTGAACTGCGCGACGCGGGAGGCGGGTTCGACGCCGCCGACGTCCCACTGGTGAACGACTGCCCCTGCTGCGCCCTGCGCGAAGACCTGCTGCCGCGACTGCTGCGGATCGCCGACGAAGGCCGGTACGGACTCGCGATCGTCGAACTGTGGGGCGGCAGCGACCCGCACCCGGCCGTCGAGGTGATCGCCGGGGGAGAGGCGGACGGCCGCCATCTGGAGGACGCCGTCGAACTCGCGGGCGTGGTCACGGCCGTCGACCCGGACCGGCTGATCGGCGAACTCTCCGTCTCCGACGACCTGGTGGACCACGGCGAGCACACCGCCCGCCAGGACCAGCGGACCCGCGCGGAGGCGCTCGCCCACCAGGTCGAGTACGCCACCACCCTCGCCGTCCCGCGCGCGACGGCGCACACGCCCGGGCTCGCGCTGCTCCGCCAGCTCCACCCCACCGCCCGGGTCGTCCGGCTCGGCACCGGCGCGCTCACCCGGGCCGCCCTCGGCGGCTTCGACGTCGCCGCCGCCCGCGACCGGGTCAACCCGGCGATCGCGCTGCTCCCGCAGGAGAGCGACGAGGCCGGCGTCACCACGCTGGTCTGGGAGCGCCGCCGCCCGCTGCACCCCGAGCGGCTGCACCGGGCGCTGGAGCTGCTCGTCCCCGCCGCCCAGCGCAGCCGCGGCCGCTTCTGGCTGGCCAACCGGCCCGACCTGATGCTCGCCTGGGACGCCGCCGGGGCCAACCTCGCCGTCGAGGAGTGCGGGCCCTGGCTCACCTCCCTGCCCGACGCCGCCTGGGAGCTGTACCCGCCAGCCCGCCGGGCCGCCGCCGCCCTCGACTGGCACCCGCTGCACGGCGACCGGGTGCAGCAGCTCAGCTTCACCGCCGAGGGCCTGGACGTCGACGGTGTCACCGGGCTGCTCGACTCCTGTCTGCTCACCGACGCCGAACTCGCCGCCGGCGAACCCGGCTGGAAGGCCCTGCCGGACGCCTTCCGGGACCTGCTCGACCCCGTTCACTGAGGAGCCGTCACTGTGCGTAAGCGACCGAACCCGCCCAAGGACCGGCCGAACCCGCTGTTCGCGGCCGGCATCGAGTACATCGACTACAAGGACACCGACCTGCTGCGGCGCTTCGTCTCCGACCGCGGCAAGATCCGGAGCCGCCGCGTCACCCGGCTCACCGTCCAGCAGCAGCGCGCCGTGGCCAGGGCCGTCAAGAACGCCCGCGAGATGGCCCTCCTCCCGTACGCCGCCGGCACCACCCGGTAGCCGTCACCACCGTCACCACCGCCACTATCACCCGACAAGGAGCCCCCGATGGCCGTCCCCAAGCGCAAGACGTCCCGCAGCAACACCCGGCACCGCCGGGCCCAGTGGAAGGGCAAGGCCCCGAAGCTCGTCCCGATCACCCTCAACGGCCGCGAACTGCTCGTCCCCCAGAACCTGGTCCCCGCCTACCGCCGCGGCCTGATCGATCCGGAGGGGGCGTAGCGACCACGAAGGGGGCGTGCGGGGGCGGGAGCGAGCCCTGTCGGGGGTGCTCGGCGGGCGGATCGGGGTGGGGGTTCGTAGGCTCGACGCATGTCTGATGCGTACGCGGGTCGGCGGGAGCGGGTGAGGGAGCACTGCAGTGCGGCCGGGGCCGATGCGGCGCTGATCACCCGGGCGGCGAACGTGCGGTATCTGACGGGCTGCGCGCCCTGCGGGGCGACGCTGCTGCTGACCCGGGAGCGGGTGCTGCTGGCAGTGCCGGACGATCTGCCGCCGGACGACACCGGGGAGCACCTGATCGCGCCGGACGTCACCCAGGTGCCGGTGGCGGCCGCGGCGGACACCGCCCTGGCGGCGGCCGCCGCCGCCGCGCGACTGGGCGTGGCGGACCTCGCGGTGGAGGAGCACGACCTGACCGTCAGCCGCCACCGCGCGGTGGCGAGCCTGGCGGAGGGGGCCCGGCTGGCCGACCTGGCGCAGGTGGTCGAGCGGCTGCGGGTGGTCAAGGACGAGCACGAGATCGCCGACCTGCGGATCGCCGCCGAGATCGCCGACCAGGCGCTCGGCGAACTGCTGGAGTCGATCCTGGTCGGCCGCACCGAACGGCACCTGGCGATGGAGCTGGAACGCAGGATGATCGACCACGGCGCGGACCGGGCGGCCTACCCGGTGTCCGTCGGCACCGGCAGCCACTCCGGCCGGCCCGCCCACCAGCCGACCGACCGCCGGGTGGAGGAGGGCGACTTCCTCACCGTGGTGATGGGCGCCCAGTACCGGGGTTACGGCGTCTCCACCGCCCGGACCTTCGTGATCGGCGCCGCCCCCGCGCCCTGGCAGGTGGAGCTGCACCGGCTGGTGTTCCGGGCCCAGCGGGCCGGCCGGGAGGCGCTCGGACCGGGCGTGGAGCAGTACGTGCCCGACCGGGCCGCGCGGCAGATCCTGGAGGCGGCCGGCCACACCGAGACCTCCCCGCACCCGGTGGGGCACGGCATCGGGCTGGAGATCCGGGAGGCGCCGCGCCTCGGTCCGTCGGACATGGGTAAACTGGACAGCCGCGTGCCGGTCACCGTCGGCCCAGGGGTCCACCTCCCGGGCAAGGGCGGTGTCCGGATCGAGGACACGCTCGTGGTGCGCCCCCCAGAGGAGGGCGGGCCCGAGCTGCTCACCATCACCACCAAGGAGCTCCTCGCCCTGTGACCGCGGCCGCCCGTCGGCCGTCGGCGGCAGGACGCAAGCCTTGGTTCCTTGACAGCTATATCCAGGAGTAAGTGCGCCCGTGGCTTCCACGAACGATCTCAAGAACGGCATGGTCCTCAAGCTGGAGGGCGGCAAGCTCTGGTCCGTCGTCGAGTTCCAGCACGTCAAGCCCGGCAAGGGCCCGGCCTTCGTGCGCACGAAGCTCAAGGAGGTCCTGACCGGCAAGGTCGTCGACAAGACCTTCAACGCCGGCACCAAGGTCGAGACCGCCAACGTCGACAAGCGCGGCATGCAGTTCTCGTACAAGGACGGCGAGAACTTCGTGTTCATGGACACGGACACCTACGACCAGATCGTGGTCGAGCCGGCCGTCGTCGGCGACGCCTCCAAGTACCTGCTGGAGGGCTTCGAGGCCCTGGTCGCCATGTACGAGGGTGCCCCCCTGTACATCGAGCTCCCGGCCTCCGTCGAGCTGCTGATCTCCCACACCGAGCCGGGCGTCCAGGGCGACCGCTCCACCGGCGGCTCCAAGCCGGCCACGCTGGAGACCGGCGCCGAGATCGCCGTGCCGCTCTTCATCGTCACCGGCGAGAAGATCAAGGTCGACACCCGCGACGGCGGCTACCTCGGCCGGGTGAAGTAAGTCCGTGTCGGCCGCACGTAGCAAGGCCCGTACCCGGGCCTTCCAGATCCTCTTCGAGGCCGACCACCGCGGGGTCGACCCGCAGCGGGTCCTCGCGGACTGGGTGGCCCGCGCCCGCGAGCCGAAGCCCGACGAGGGCACCCCGCAGGTCGGCGAGTACACCATGGAGTTGATCGAGGGGTACGTCCAGCACGCTCGCCGGATCGACGACCTGATCTCGCAGTACGCGGTGGGCTGGACCCTCGACCGGATGCCGATCGTGGACCGCAACGTCCTGCGGCTCGGCGCCTACGAGCTGATCTGGGAGGACGGCGTCCCGGACGCGGTCGTCCTGGACGAGGCCGTGGAGATCGCCAAGGAGTTCTCCACGGACGACTCCCCGGCCTTCGTCAACGGTCTGCTCGCCCGCTTCCTGGAGCTGAAGCCGAGCATCCGCCGGTAGGTCGTGCGCCCTAGGCCCCGACCACCGGTGGCGGTGAAACCCGCAGAACGGCCGCTGGACCCGGATTCCGGGTCCGGCGGCCGTCGCGCGTTTCACCCGGGCGGCGTAAGGTGGTGCCCTACTCGCCAGTAACTTGGCGTTCGGAAACCGCAGTGAAGGGCAGGCCACCCCCCATGACCACCGCGACCCGCAGCGAGTTCGACCAGGGCATCGCCCTGACCCGGCACCCTGACGAGCCCGGCCGCTACGAGGCCGAACTCGGTGCCGGCTGGCAGATCGGCGGCGGGGTCAACGGCGGGCTGCTGCTCGCCGTCGCCGGACACGCGCTGTCGCTGGAGCACGGCGACCACCCCGACCCGGTGTCGATCAGTGGTTACTACCTGTCCGCCTCCACGCCCGGCCCGGCCACCGTCCGCACCGAGGTGCTGCGCACCGGCCGCGGGCTCTCCACCGGCACCGCCTCGCTCAGTCAGGACGGCGTGGAGCGGCTGCGGGTGGTCGCCAGCCACGGCGACCTCTCCACCGCCGACGGCGAGGTGCGCACCAGCGCCCAGCCGCCGCAGCTGCCGCCGCCGGACCAGTGCATCGGCGTCGAGCACGCGCCCCGGGAGCTGATCGCCCAGGCCGAACTGCTGGAGCGCTTCGACCTGCGGCTGGACCCGGCCACCATCGGCTGGGCGCTCGGGCAGCCGTCCGGCAACGGGCGGATCCAGGGCTGGTTCCGGCTCGCCGACGGCCGCGACCCCGACCCGTTGCTGCTCCTGCTGGTCGCCGACGCGCTGCCGCCGGTGACCTTCGACCTGGGCATGCCCGGCTGGGCCCCGACCGTCGAACTGACCGTCCACCTGCGGGCCAGGCCGGTCCCGGGCTGGCTGCGGGTCACCCACGCCACCCGCAACGTGGCCGGCGGGTACTTCGAGGAGGATGCCGAGGTCTGGGACGAGTCCGGCCGCCTGGTCGCGCAGTCCCGCCAGCTGGCCCGGGTGCCGCGGAAGGCGTGAATCACATCGTCTTACCGTCGGTTACATTCCTGTGACACGCCGTACGTGTGCGGCGCGCGCGGATGGGGAGATAGACGGTCAGCGGCGAGCCGGCCGCTGACCGTCACCCGCCGACGCCAGGAGCCATCGATGAGCCACAGTGGCCGCGCCCGCCGCAACTCCGACTGCACCGCCGGCGGCCCGCGACCCACGGTGCGGGCGCCGCACCAGCGGCGGCGGGTCGAGGGGGCCGAGCAGGCGTTCGTCATCGGGATCCTGACCAGCGCGGCCGACTTCGCCCGGGCCCGCGCCTGGGGGCTGTCGAACGCCGCCGACCACGAGCACTACCTGGCCGAGACCGCCGAGCTGCTGGCCGACGCTCTGGAGCGCTTCGACACCGTGCGGGCCCGGATGTTCCACCCGCAGGACTTCGCGGAGTTCTGCGTGCTGCACGGGCTGGACCCGGCCGAACCGCTCGCCCGCGACCGCTACCTGGTCAATCCGCCGTTGCAGACCCAGCTGCTGGCCTATCAGGGCGAGGAGCTGGCCGGGGACTTCGTGCCGCGCCTGGTCCGGGCCCGGGAGAGCGGGCTGACGCTCTGCCACGCCGACCTGCTGCTGGACGGCGGCCTGTCCGGGGCCGCGGGCGAGGTCGACGAGGAGCACGCCCGCTGGGTGCGCGCCGCCCGTCAGCGCGGCGCCGAGGTGTTCCGCCGGATGCTGGTCGGCGCGGGCGCCGGGGTGTACGAGCTGCGGCTGCGGGTGGACGCGCCGGGCGGGCGGCTGACCGCGGCGGCCCGGGTGCTGCAGTGGGAGGACGGCGTGGTCCGGATCAACGACGAGGACCTGGAGCTGGTCTGCGCGGTGCTGTGCGCCGGATTGGCGCTGGAGCTGCCGGGGGTGGCGGTGCTGCACGGCTCGCAGGGCTCGGTGGCGGCGGGCGGCGCCCGCGGCGCAGCCGCTGACGAGCACTTCCTGCCGGCCTCCTGGGCCTGGTCGAGCGGCGGGCAGGACTGGGCGCCGGCTGCCGGGCCGGTGCGGCTGGACGGCGTGGCGGCGCAGCCCGGCTACAGCCTGGGGACGGTCTGCTGAGCCGGCCGTGGACGCGCGACGGCGCGGCCCCCGGGATGCGGGGTGCCGCGCCGTGACGTTTCTGCAAGACCCGGGGCGTGGCCCGGACCGCGGACCGAGCCGACGGGAGCCGGTGCGGCGAGCGTCAGCTCGCCTCCTCCTCGCGCACCGCACGGCGCGCGTCGGGGTTCAGCACGCCCCAGGAGATCAGCTGCTCGGTGAGGATCGACGGCGACTGGTCGTAGATGACCGCCAGGGTGCGCAGGTCGTCCTGGCGGATCGACAGCACCTTGCCGTTGTAGTCGCCGCGCTGGCTCTGGATCGTCGCCGCGTAGCGCTGCAGCGGGCCGGCCTTCTCGGACGGGACCTGGGTCAGTCTCTCCAGGTCGAGCACCAGGCGCGGCGGCGGCTCGGCCGCGCCGCCGGGGGTGCCGCCGGGCAGCAGCTCCTGCACCGGGACGCCGTAGAACTCCGCCAGCTCGGCCAGCCGCTGCACGGTGACCGCACGGTCGCCGCGCTCGTACGAGCCGACGACGACTGCCTTCCAGCGCCCCTGGGACTTCTCCTCGACACCGTGCAGGGAGAGACCCTGCTGAGTGCGGATCGCTCGGAGCTTGCCCCCGAGTTGCTTCGCGTAGTCGCTGGACATTGATCTCCCCGGACGAGATTGCTTCGCGTTCAGTGGTGGGTCACGGACGATGGTCGACGCCGTTACCGGTGGGTTCGACGTCCGTCTCGTAACTCACTGTGAGGTTACGTAGAGTAAGGTAGCTGCGTCAAGCCGAATGGGGCAGTCGTGCGAATGGCCCGCATCCGCGGCGCGTCCGGGGCGTGAACCCGGCGAAGCGGAATGGTGCGTGTCCGGTTGCCTCCCGGCCCGCTGCTAGGATGGCTCGAAGCCCGCGCCAGGTCGGCGGGGGCAGTCCCAGACATCCTTTAAGGCCCGTCCAGTGAGGCGGGGAAGGAGGTCCGCTTCGGCATGACCACACACCAAGATTCGACGCCGCGACCGCCGCACCAGGTGCTGGACGGCACGGACATCGCCCGGGTCGTCACCCGGATAGCGCACGAGATCGTCGAGCGCGCCAAGGGCGCCGAGGACGTCGTGCTGCTCGGCATCCACACCAGGGGCGTCCACCTCGCCCGCCGCCTGCACGGCCGGCTGGCCCAGATCACCGGGCGCGAGATCCCGCTGGGTGCCCTGGACATCACCATGTACCGGGACGACCTGCGGCTCAAGCCCGCCCGCGCCCTGGAGCACACCGAGATCCCGTCCGGCGGCATCGACGGCAAGCTCGTCATCCTCGTCGACGACGTGCTCTTCTCCGGCCGCACCATCCGGGCCGCGCTCGACGCGCTGAACGACATCGGCCGCCCGCGCGCCGTCCAGCTCGCCGTGCTGGTCGACCGCGGCCACCGCGAGCTGCCGATCCGGGCCGACTACGTGGGCAAGAACCTCCCCACCTCGCTGCGCGAGGCCGTGCAGGTGCGCCTGTCCGACAGCGACGGCGTGGACGCCGTGCTGGTCGGCGACCGCGCCTACACCGATGCGTCGCGCTCCGCGCGCGATGAACAGGGTTCGCAGGCCCTGGCCTCCCAGCCGTCCGAACCGCACCTCCCGGAGTAGCCCGCGTGAAGCGCCACCTCGTCTCCGCCGCCGACCTCACCCGCGACGACGCGCTGCTGATCCTGGACACCGCCGAGGAGCTGGCCCAGCTCTCCGGACGGGCCGTCAAGAAGCTGCCCACGCTGCGCGGCCGGACCGTCGTCAACCTCTTCTTCGAGGACTCGACCCGCACCAAGACCTCCTTCGAGGTCGCCGAGAAGCGGCTCTCCGCCGACGTCATCAACTTCTCCGCCAAGGGCTCCTCGGTCTCCAAGGGCGAGAGCCTCAAGGACACCGCGCTCACCCTCCAGGCGATGGGCGCCGACGCGGTCGTCGTCCGGCACCACGCCTCGGGCGCGCCGGCCCGCCTCGCCCAGTCCGACTGGCTGCACGGCAGCGTGATCAACGCCGGTGACGGCACCCACGAGCACCCCACCCAGGCGCTGCTCGACGCCTTCACCATGCGCCGCCACCTCAACGCCGGGCTGGGCAACGACCTCGCCGGGCGCCGGGTGACCATCGTCGGCGACATCCTGCACAGCCGGGTCGCCCGGTCCAACGTGCACCTGCTGACCACCCTCGGTGCCCAGGTCACCTTCGTCGCCCCGCCGACGCTGCTGCCGATCGGCATTCAGAACTGGCCCTGCGAGGTCAGCTACGACCTGGACCGCGTGCTCCCCAAGACGGACGCGGTGATGATGCTGCGGGTGCAGCGCGAGCGGATGAACGCCGCGTTCTTCCCGACCGAGCGCGAGTACAGCCGCCGCTACGGCCTGAACGGCACCCGGATGTCCCAGCTGCCCGAGCACGCCATCGTGATGCACCCCGGCCCGATGGTGCGCGGCATGGAGATCACCGCCGAGGTCGCCGACTCGCCGCGCTGCACCGTGGTCGAGCAGGTCGCCAACGGCGTGTCGGTCCGGATGGCCGTCCTGTACCTGCTGCTCGGGGGAGCCACCCTCAACGACGCCCGCACCGACTCCGTGGAGACCGCTCAGTGACCACCTACCTGATCCGCAACGCCCAGATCCTCGGCGGTGCCCCGCAGGACCTCCACCTCGCCGACGGTGTGATCAAGGCGATCGGCACCGGCCTGGCGGTCGAGGCGGACATCGAGATCGACGCCGGCGGCCTGATCGTGCTGCCCGGTCTCGTCGACCTGCACACCCACCTGCGCGAGCCCGGCCGCGAGGACGCCGAGACCGTGCTCACCGGCACCCGGGCCGCCGCGATGGGCGGCTTCACCGCCGTGCACGCGATGGCCAACACCACCCCGGTGGCCGACACCGCCGGCGTGGTCGAGCAGGTCTGGCGGCTCGGCCAGGAGGCCGGCTACTGCGACGTGCAGCCGGTCGGCGCCGTCACCGTCGGCCTGGAGGGCAACAAGCTCGCCGAGCTGGGCGCGATGCACGAGTCCGCCGCGAACGTGCGGGTCTTCTCCGACGACGGCAAGTGCGTGGACGACGCGGTGCTGATGCGCCGCGCCCTGGAGTACGTCAAGGCCTTCGACGGCGTCGTCGCCCAGCACGCCCAGGAGCCGCGGCTCACCGAGGGCGCCCAGATGAACGAGGGCCAGGTCTCCGGCGAGCTCGGGCTCGGCGGCTGGCCGGCCGTCGCCGAGGAGTCGATCATCGCGCGGGACGTGCTGCTCGCCGCGCACGTCGGCTCCCGGCTGCACGTCTGCCACGTCTCCACCGCCGGCTCGGTCGAGATCATCCGCTGGGCCAAGGCCAAGGGCTGGGACGTCACCGCCGAGGTCACCCCGCACCACCTGCTGCTCACCGACGAGCTGGTCCGCTCCTACGACCCGGTCTACAAGGTCAACCCGCCGCTGCGCACCGCCGAGGACGTCCAGGCGCTGCGCAAGGCGCTCGCGGACGGCACCATCGACGCCGTCGCCACCGACCACGCGCCGCACCCGGACGAGGACAAGGACTGCGAGTGGGCCGTCGCCGCGATGGGCATGGTCGGCCTGGAGACCGCGCTGTCGGTCGTGCAGCAGACCATGGTGGACACCGGCCTGCTGAACTGGGAGGGCGTCGCCGACCGCATGTCGCACCGTCCGGCCCGGATCGGCCGTCTCGCCGGACAGGGCCGTCCCGTCTCGGTCGGTGAGCCGGCCAACCTGGTGCTGTTCGATCCCGCGTACCGTGGTGCCGTGAACCCGGACAGCTTCGCCACCCGCAGCCGCAACACTCCCTACAAGGGCCTTGACCTGCCCGGACGGGTGCACGCCACCTTCCTGCGCGGGCGCGCCACCGTGCTGGCCGGCGAGCTGGCCGAGCAGGGCGGGGCGGCGTGACCGGCCCGGC
Organism: Kitasatospora sp. NPDC127121; assembly: GCF_042677305.1. Taxonomy (NCBI): domain Bacteria; kingdom Bacillati; phylum Actinomycetota; class Actinomycetes; order Kitasatosporales; family Streptomycetaceae; genus Kitasatospora; species Kitasatospora sp. NPDC127121. Next base: position 29,527 of record NZ_JBHXTQ010000050.1, read on the forward strand.
CGCGCTCGCCCAGGAGCAGGCCAAGGTCACCAACTGGCCCGGGTACATCGGCTGGGCCGTCGGCCTGCTGATCGTCATCGGGCTCGTCTACTGGCTGATGCGGCAGGGCTGGAACTGGCGGCGCACCCTCCAGTCCGGCATCCCGCCGCTGCCCGCCGTGCCGGCCGGCGCCGGCCGGACCATCCTGGAGACCAGCGGGCGGTACCACGGCTCCACCACCGCCGGGAACTGGCTCGACCGGGTCGTCGCGCACGGCCTGGGCACCCGCAGCCGCGCCGACCTCACCCTCGGCGAGGACGGCCTGCTGGTGCGGCGCCCCGGTGACGTCGACCTCTGGATCCCGGCCGGGCACCTGACCGGGGCCCGCACGGACTCCGGGATCGCCGGCAAGGTCGTTCCGGCCGGGCTGCTCGTCGTCAGCTGGACGCACGAGGGCACCGAGCTGGACTCGGGCTTCCGGGCCGACCACCCCGACGAGCACGCCGCCTGGGTCGAGGCGATCGCCCAACTCGCAACACGTACGAAGACGAAGACGGAAGAGGCCGCTCAATGACCGCACCTGCCCCCACCACGCAGCGCCGACGGCGGGAGCGCACCCCCGCCGTGCTCGTCCTGGAGGACGGCCGGACCTTCCGCGGCGAGGCCTACGGCGCGACCGGCGAGACCTTCGGCGAGGCCGTCTTCAACACCGGCATGTCCGGCTACCAGGAGACCCTCACCGACCCGTCGTACCACCGCCAGGTGGTCGTGATGACCGCCCCGCAGATCGGCAACACCGGCTGGAACGACGAGGACGACGAGTCCAAGCGGATCTGGGTCGCCGGGTACGTCGTGCGCGACCCCGCCCGGGTGGCGTCCAACTGGCGCTCCACCCGCTCGCTGGACGAGGAGCTCGTCCGCCAGGGCGTCGTCGGCATCAGCGGCATCGACACCCGGGCGCTCACCCGCCACCTGCGCGAGCGCGGCGCGATGCGCTGCGGCATCTTCTCCGGCGAGGCGCTGACCGACCAGGCCGAGCTGCTCGCCCGGGTGCAGCAGTCGCCCGAGATGAAGGGCGCCGACCTGTGCGCCGAGGTGGCGACCACCGAGGCGTACGTCGTGCCCGCGATCGGTGAGAAGAAGTTCACCGTCGCCGCGCTGGACCTCGGCATCAAGGGGATGACCCCGCAGCGGATGGCCGAGCGCGGCATCGAGGTGCACGTGCTGCCGGCCAACTCCACCCTGGAGGACCTCTACGCGGTCCAGCCGGACGGCGTGTTCTTCTCCAACGGCCCGGGCGACCCGGCCACCGCCGACCACCAGGTCGCCGTCGCGCAGGGCGTGCTGGAGCGCGGGACCCCGTTCTTCGGGATCTGCTTCGGCAACCAGATCCTCGGCCGCGCACTGGGCTTCGGCACCTACAAGCTCAAGTACGGCCACCGCGGCATCAACCAGCCGGTGCAGGACCGCACCACCGGCAAGGTCGAGGTGACCGCGCACAACCACGGCTTCGCCGTGAACGCACCGCTGGACCGGGTGAGCGACACCCCCTTCGGGCGGGTCGAGGTCTCCCACGTCTGCCTCAACGACGACGTGGTCGAGGGCCTCCAGGCGCTCGACGTCCCCGCCTTCAGCGTGCAGTACCACCCCGAAGCGGCGGCCGGCCCGCACGACGCGGCCTACCTCTTCGACCGGTTCGTCGAGCTCATGCGCGGCGACGACAAGCACAGCGCGAAGCTCATGGAGGGCCAGCGTGCCTAAGCGCACTGACATCAAGTCCGTCCTGGTGATCGGGTCCGGCCCGATCGTGATCGGCCAGGCCGCCGAGTTCGACTACTCGGGCACGCAGGCCTGCCGCGTCCTCAAGGCCGAGGGCCTGCGGGTCGTGCTGGTCAACTCCAACCCGGCCACGATCATGACCGACCCGGAGATCGCCGACGCCACCTACGTCGAGCCGATCACCCCGGAGTTCGTCGAGCGGATCATCGCCAAGGAGCGCCCCGACGCGCTGCTGCCGACCCTCGGCGGGCAGACCGCGCTCAACACCGCGATCTCCCTGCACTCGGCCGGCACGCTGGAGAAGTACGGCGTCGAGCTGATCGGCGCCGACGTGGTGGCGATCAACAAGGGCGAGGACCGCCAGCTGTTCAAGGGCGTCGTCGAGGCGGTCAACGCCAAGATCGGCTACGGCGAGTCGGCCCGCTCGGTCATCTGCCACTCGATGGACGACGTGCTGGCCGGCGTCGACACGCTCGGCGGCTACCCCGTCGTCGTGCGCCCCTCCTTTACCATGGGCGGCGCCGGCTCCGGCTTCGCCCACGACGAGGAGGACCTGCGCCGCATCGCCGGCCAGGGCCTGGCCCTCTCGCCGACCACCGAGGTGCTCCTGGAGGAGTCCATCCTCGGCTGGAAGGAGTACGAGCTGGAGCTGATGCGCGACAAGAACGACAACGTCGTGGTCGTCTGCTCCATCGAGAACTTCGACCCGATGGGCGTGCACACCGGTGACTCGATCACCGTCGCCCCGGCGATGACCCTCACCGACCGTGAGTACCAGATCCTGCGCGACATCGGCATCGCCGTGATCCGCGAGGTCGGCGTCGACACCGGCGGCTGCAACATCCAGTTCGCCGTCAACCCCGACAGCGGCCGGGTCATCGTCATCGAGATGAACCCGCGGGTGTCGCGCTCCTCCGCGCTGGCCTCGAAGGCGACCGGCTTCCCGATCGCCAAGATCGCCGCCAAGCTGGCCGTCGGCTACACGCTCGACGAGATCCCCAACGACATCACCGAGCAGACCCCGGCCTCCTTCGAGCCGGCCCTCGACTACGTCGTGGTGAAGGTCCCCCGGTTCGCGTTCGAGAAGTTCCCGAGCGCCGACGCCACGCTGACCACCACCATGAAGTCGGTCGGCGAGGCCATGGCCATGGGCCGCAACTTCCCCGAGGCGCTGCAGAAGGCGCTGCGCTCGCTGGAGAAGAAGGGCTCCCAGTTCTCCTGGACCGGCCCGGTCGGCGACAAGGCCGAGCTGCTGGCCAAGGCGGTCGTGCCGACCGACGGCCGGATCAACACCGTGATGCAGGCCATCCGGGCCGGCGCCACCCCGGAGGAGGTGTTCGAGGCCACCAAGATCGACCCGTGGTTCGTCGACCAGCTCTTCCTGCTCGACGAGATCGCCGCCGAGCTGACCGAGGCCGCGAAGCTCACCCCCGAGCTGCTGCGCCACGCCAAGCGGCACGGCTTCTCCGACCAGCAGATCGGCGAGATCCGCGGCCTGAAGCCGGACGTCGTCCGCGAGGTCCGGCACGCGCTCGGCATCCGCCCGGTGTTCAAGACCGTCGACACCTGCGCCGCCGAGTTCGCCGCCAAGACCCCGTACTTCTACTCGTCCTACGACGAGGAGAACGAGGTCGCCCCGCGCACCAAGCCGGCCGTGATCATCCTCGGCTCCGGCCCGAACCGCATCGGCCAGGGCATCGAGTTCGACTACTCCTGCGTGCACGCCTCCTTCGCGCTGGCCGACGCCGGGTACGAGACCGTGATGGTCAACTGCAACCCGGAGACCGTCTCCACCGACTACGACACCTCCGACCGGCTCTACTTCGAGCCGCTCACCCTGGAGGACGTGCTGGAGATCGTCCACGCCGAGCAGCAGGCCGGCCCGCTGGCCGGCGTGATCGTCCAGCTCGGCGGCCAGACCCCGCTCGGCCTGGCCCAGGCGCTCAAGGACAACGGCGTGCCGATCGTCGGCACCCAGCCCGAGGCGATCGACCTCGCCGAGGAGCGCGGCGCCTTCGGCCGCGTGCTGCGCGACGCCGGCCTGCCCGCCCCCAAGCACGGCACCGCCTTCTCCTTCGCCGAGGCCAAGGCCATCGCCGACGAGATCGGCTACCCGGTGCTCGCCCGCCCGTCGTACGTGCTCGGCGGCCGCGGCATGGAGATCGTCTACGACGAGGCCTCGCTCGCCTCCTACCTGGAGCGCCACGCCGGCCTGATCTCCGAGCACCCGGTGCTCATCGACCGCTTCCTCGACGACGCGGTGGAGATCGACGTCGACGCGCTGTACGACGGCACCGAGCTCTACCTCGGCGGCGTCATGGAGCACATCGAGGAGGCCGGCATCCACTCCGGCGACTCCGCCTGCGCGCTGCCCCCGATCACCCTCGGCGGCTACGACATCAAGCGCCTGCGCACCTCCACCGAGGCCATCGCGCGCGGCGTCGGCGTCCGCGGCCTGATCAACATCCAGTTCGCGCTGGCCGGGGACATCCTGTACGTGCTGGAGGCCAACCCGCGCGCCTCCCGCACCGTGCCGTTCACCTCCAAGGCGACCGCCGTGCCGCTGGCCAAGGCCGCCGCCCGGATCTCGCTCGGCGCCACCATCGCCGAACTGCGCGCCGAGGGCCTGCTCCCGGCCGAGGGCGACGGCGGCACGCTGCCGGCCGACGCGCCGATCGCGGTCAAGGAGGCCGTGATGCCGTGGAGCCGCTTCCGCGACATCCACGGCCGCGGCGTGGACACCGTGCTCGGCCCGGAGATGCGGTCGACCGGCGAGGTCATGGGCATCGACAAGGTCTTCGGCACGGCCTACGCCAAGGCCCAGGCCGGCGCCTACGGCGCGCTGCCGACCAAGGGCAAGGTCTTCGTCTCGGTCGCCAACCGCGACAAGCGCAACCTGGTCTTCCCGGCCCGCGCGCTGGTCGGCCTCGGCTTCGAGGTGCTCGCCACCGCCGGCACCGCCGAGGTGCTGCACCGCGGCGGCATCCCGTCCACGCTGGTGCGCAAGCACAGCGAGGGCGAGGGCCCCAACGGCGAGCGGACCATCGTCCAGCTGATCCACGACGGTGAGGTCGACCTCATCATCAACACGCCGTACGGCACCGGCGGGCGCCTCGACGGCTACGAGATCCGCACCGCCGCCGTGTCCCGCGGCGTGCCCTGCCTGACCACGGTCCAGGCGATGGGCGCGGCCGTCCAGGGCATGGACGCGCTGCTGCGCGACGAGGTCGGGGTGATGTCGCTCCAGGAGCACGCCGCGCTGATCAACGCCGGCCGCAAGTAGCACCACCGCAGTGGGGGGCACCGAGGCCAGCCGGGTGCCCCCCACTTCCATGCCCTGATCCGGGTGCTCACGCTCAGATCCGGGCCCTGATCCGGGAGTTGGGTTTTTGTACAAGCTGCTGTTCGACCTCGTCTTCAAGAAGATGGACCCCGAGAAGGCCCACCACCTCGCCTTCTTCTGGATCCGGCTCGCCTCCTCGGTGCCCGGCCTGCGCACGCTGGCGCGGCTGGTGCTCTCCCCGCGCGACCGGGCGCTGCACACCACCGCCCTCGGCCTCGACCTGCCGGGCCCGTTCGGCCTGGCGGCCGGCTTCGACAAGAACGGCGTCGGCATCGACGGCCTGGCGATGCTCGGCTTCGACTACGTCGAGATCGGCACCATCACCGGCGAGCCCCAGCCGGGCAACCCGACGCCCCGGCTGTTCCGCCTGGTCGAGGACCGCGCGCTGATCAACCGGATGGGCTTCAACAACCAGGGCTCGGCCCGGGTCGCCGCGCGCCTCGCCGCCCGCCCGCACACCAGCTCCACCCCGGTGATCGGCGTCAACATCGGCAAGACCAAGGTGGTCGAGGAGGCCGACGCCGTCGCCGACTACGTCAAGTCCACCGAGCGGCTGGCCAAGTACGCCGACTACCTGGTCGTCAACGTCAGTTCGCCGAACACCCCCGGGCTGCGCAACCTCCAGGCCGTGGACCACCTGCGCCCGCTGCTCGCCGCCGTCCGCGAGGCCGCCGACCGCACCACCGCGCACCACGTCCCGCTGCTGGTCAAGATCGCCCCCGACCTGGCCGACGAGGACGTCGACGCGGTCGCCGACCTCGCCCTGGAACTGGGCCTGGACGGCATCATCGCCACCAACACCACGATCGGCCGCGAAGGCCTGCGCACCGACGCCGCCCGGGTCGAGGAGATCGGCATGGGCGGCCTGTCCGGCGCCCCGCTCAAGGCCCGCGCCCTGGAGGTGCTCCAGCGCCTGCGCGCCCGGACCGGGGGCCGGCTGACGCTGGTCTCGGTCGGCGGCGTCGAGACCGCCGATGACGTCTGGCAGCGGATCGTCCACGGCGCGGACCTCGTCCAGGGCTACAGCGCCTTCATCTACGAGGGCCCGTTCTGGTGCCGCCGGATCCACCGGGGCCTCTCCGCCCGGATCCGGGCCGCGGGCTTCCGCGACCTGGCCGCCGCCGTCGGCAGCGCCGTCGACGGCGCCAAGGCCTCCTCCTGAACCTCCGTACGCCACGGCTCCGTACGACGCCCCGTGCGAGCCGTGTAGGACCCGCGCACGGCCTCCGTGCGGCCTCCCCACGACCTTCCGGAAGGACGACATGACCCTCGCCCCGTTCGGCGCCCGGCTGCGCCAGGCCCTCGACACCCGCGGCCAGCTCTGCGTCGGCATCGACCCGCACGCCTCCCTGCTCGCCGCCTGGGGGCTCGGCGACGACCTCGCCGGCCTGGAGACCTTCAGCCGCACCGTCGTCGAGGCGCTGGCCGACCGGGTGGCCGTGCTCAAGCCGCAGGCCGCCTTCTTCGAGCGCTTCGGCAGCAAGGGCGTCGCGGTGCTGGAGAAGTCCGTCGAGGAGGCCAGGGCGGCCGGTGCGCTGGTCCTGATGGACGCCAAGCGCGGCGACATCGGCTCCACCATGGCCGCCTACGCGGAGGCCTTCCTGTCGCCCGGCAGCCCGCTGTTCTCGGACGCCGTCACGGTCAGCCCGTACCTGGGCTTCGGCTCGCTGCGCCCGGCCCTCGACCTGGCCCGCGCGCAGGGCTGCGGCGTGTTCGCGCTGGCGCTCACCTCCAACCCGGAGGGCCACGAGGTGCAGCGGGCGGTCGGCGCGGACGGCGAGTCGGTCGCGGCCTCGGTGCTGCGGCAACTGGCGGCGGAGAACGGCGACGCCGCCCCGCTGGGCTCCTTCGGCGCGGTCGTCGGCGCGACGCTCGCCGACGCGGGCGTGGAACTGGCCATCAACGGCCCGCTGCTGGCCCCCGGGATCGGCGCCCAGGGCGCGACGATGGCCGACCTGCCGCGGGTGTTCGGCGCCGCGGTGATCAACGTGGTGCCGAGCGTCAGCCGGGACGTGCTCAAGCACGGGCCGTCGGTGGCGGCCCTGCGCTCGGCGGCCGAGCGGTTCGTCGGCGAGTACGCGGACGCGGTGAAGTAGCGGACGCGGTGAAGTAGCGGACGTGGTGAAGTAGCGGACGTGGTGAAGTAGCGGCGATCGCGGGCGCGAGCGGCGTAGCGGGGCGATGACCCTGCGCAGTGTGCGCAGCCCGGCGAGGGTCCCCGGACCCCACCGAAGTTGACGTGAGCGCCGTCACATTGGCGGTGTCAAAGTTTCGCAATCGCGGTCATTTTGCCCTGGAAAGTCCTGGTCGGCCTTGGCTGACCAGGACTTTTCGTGTTCTTTTCCTGACGTGGCGCCGCAATCCGGGTAGTGTCCGGCGATAGGTCATCGGCGAGCCGCGAAACCCGTAGCTCCCGCAGGTCAAGGGCCCTGTGGTTCCCCTTGCGGACGGTGTCCTGGGATCCAAACCAGTCATAGCTCAATCCCTTCCTTCCACACCCTGAGGTGAACGGCGTGGCTCTTCCGCCCCTTACCCCTGAACAGCGCACCGCCGCGCTCGCCAAGGCCGCCGAGGCTCGCCGGGAGCGCGCCGAGGTCAAGAACCGGCTCAAGCACTCCGGCGCCTCCCTGCACGAGGTGATCAAGGCCGGAAAGGCCGAGAACGACGTCATCGGCAAGATGAAGGTCTCCGCACTGCTGGAGTCCCTTCCCGGCGTCGGCAAGGTCCGTGCCAAGCAGATCATGGAACGCCTCGGCATCAGCGAGAGCCGGCGCGTCCGCGGCCTCGGTACGAACCAGATCGCCTCCCTGGAGCGGGAGTTCGGCGGCGGTGCCGCCTGACCGTGCCCCGTGGTCCCGGGACCGTCCGCGATCCGGGATAATCGGTGCATGAGTGAGCGTCCGCGGCTGACCGTGCTCTCCGGCCCTTCGGGGGTCGGCAAGAGCACGGTCGTCGCTCATATGAGGAAGCAGCACCCCGAGGTCTGGCTCTCGGTGTCGGCGACGACCCGGCACCCGAGGCCGGGCGAGCAGAACGGGGTCCAGTACCACTTCGTCGACAACGACGAGTTCGACAAGCTGATCGCCAACGGCGAGCTGCTGGAGTGGGCCGTCTTCGCCGGCAACCGCTACGGCACCCCGCGCTCGGCGGTGCTGGAGAAGCTGGAGCGCGGCGAGCCCGTCCTGCTGGAGATCGACCTCCAGGGCGCCCGCCAGGTGCGCGAGTCGATGCCCGAGGCGCAGCTGGTCTTCCTGGCCCCGCCGAGCTGGGACGAGCTGGTCCGACGGCTGACCGGTCGGGGCACGGAGTCGCAGGACGTGATCGCGAAGCGGCTGGAGGCGGCCAAGGTCGAGCTCGCGGCCGAGACCGAGTTCGACACGACCCTTGTCAACACCTCCGTCGAGCAGGTAGCGGGCGAACTGCTAGCCTTGCTCGGTGTAGCCTGACCTGTCTGTCTTTTCCACCCTTTCGGAAGGTTTTCGCGTGTCCTCTTCCATGACCGCGCCCGAGGGCATCATCAACCCGCCGATCGACGAGCTGCTTGAGGCCACCGACTCCAAGTACAGCCTCGTGATCTACGCCGCCAAGCGCGCGCGTCAGATCAACGCGTACTACTCCCAGCTCGGTGAGGGCCTGCTCGAGTACGTCGGCCCGCTGGTCGACACCCACGTGCACGAGAAGCCGCTGTCGATCGCGCTGCGCGAGATCAACGCGGGCATGCTGACCGCCGAGGCGATCGAAGCCGCCTGAGGCGGTGCTCCGAAGTTTCTTGTGGAAGGGCCCGGCGGAATCGTTTCCGCCGGGCCCTTCGGCATTCCCGGGGGCTGTGGGATCGACCACGGTGCGCGCGGCGGATGAGGGGCCGTAGGGTGTGCACGTCCCAGGAGTGGAGGAGAGCGGGAGTATGAGCGCGACTTCGGACCGGAGCGGGTCGGCGGACGCGCCGCGCGTCGCCCTCGGCGTCAGCGGCGGCATCGCCGCCTACAAGGTGTGCGAGCTGCTCCGCCGGTTCACCGAGTCCGGCCACCAGGTCACCGTGGTGCCCACCGAGGCCGCGCTGCACTTCGTCGGCGAGGCCACCTGGGCCGCGCTCTCCGGCCGCCCGGCCGCCACCGAGACCTGGGAGCGCGTGCACGAGGTGCCGCACGTGCGGATCGGCCAGCAGGCCGACCTGGTCGTGGTCGCCCCCGCCACCGCCGACCTGATCGCCAAGGCCGCCCACGGCCTCGCCGACGACCTGCTCACCAACACCCTGCTCACCGCTCGCTGTCCGGTCGTCGTGGCGCCCGCCATGCACACCGAGATGTGGGAGCACCCCGCCACCCGGGACAACGTCGCCACGCTGCGCCGCCGCGGCGTGATCGTGCTGGAGCCGGCCGTCGGGCGGCTCACCGGCAAGGACACCGGCAAGGGGCGGCTGCCCGAGCCGTCCGCGATCTTCGACGCCTGCCGGGCCGTGCTGCGCCGGGGCGGGGCCGCCCCGACCGACCTGGCGGGCCGGCACGTGGTGGTCTCGGCCGGCGGCACCCGCGAGCCGCTGGACCCGGTGCGGTTCCTGGGCAACCGCTCCTCCGGCAAGCAGGGCTACGCGCTGGCCGTGACGGCCGCGGCCCGTGGGGCGCGCGTGACGTTGGTCTCGGCCAACGCGGAGCTCGCCGACCCGGCCGGCGTCGACGTGGTGCACGTCTCGACCGCGCTGGAGCTGCGCGAGGCGGCGCTGAAGGCGGCGGCGTCGGCCGACGCCGTGGTCATGGCCGCGGCCGTGGCGGACTTCCGGCCCGCCGAGTACGCCAGCGGCAAGATCAAGAAGGTCGAGGGCGTCGAGCCGGCGCCGGTCGCCCTCGTCCGCAACCCCGACGTCCTGGCCGAGCTGGCGGCGCACCGCGCCCGTTCGGGCCAACTCGTGGTGGGTTTCGCGGCGGAGACCGACGACGTGCTCGCCAACGGCCGCGCCAAGCTCGCCCGCAAGGGCTGCGACCTGCTGGTCGTCAACGAGGTGGGCAACGGCAAGGCCTTCGGGACGGACGTCAACGAGGCCGTGGTGCTGGGCTCGGACGGCAGTGAGACGGCCGTTCCGGTGGGTCCGAAGGAGGCGTTGGCGGACGTGGTCTGGGACCTGGTCGTCAAGCGGCTGGAAACGGTCGGCGACTGATCAAGCCCTGCTGGAGATCGGTCGAGATTTCCGGAAGCGGGTGACGTTCGGCGGAGGCATCCCGTTAGACTCCAGGAATCAAGTCTTTCCGGATGTCCTCGGTTCGCCGGGGGCCTTCAGTCAGCAGCCGCTGCAACCCCAGGGAGCGCTGTGTCTCGCCGCCTGTTCACCTCGGAGTCCGTCACCGAGGGACACCCCGACAAGATCGCTGACCAGATCAGCGACACCATCCTTGACGCTCTCCTGCGAGAGGACCCGACCTCCCGGGTCGCCGTGGAGACGCTCATCACCACCGGCCAGGTGCACGTGGCCGGCGAGGTGACCACCAAGGCGTACGCGCCGATCGCCCAGCTCGTCCGGGACAAGATCCTGGAGATCGGCTACGACAGCTCCAAGAAGGGCTTCGACGGCGCCTCCTGCGGCGTGTCGGTGTCCATCGGCGCGCAGTCGCCCGACATCGCTCAGGGCGTCGACACCGCGTACGAGGCTCGGGTCGAGGGCGACGAGGACGACCTGGACAAGCAGGGCGCCGGCGACCAGGGCCTGATGTTCGGCTACGCGTCCGACGAGACGCCCGAGCTGATGCCGCTGCCGATCACCATCGCGCACCGCCTCTCGCGCCGCCTGACCGAGGTCCGCAAGAACGGGACCATCCCGTACCTGCGCCCCGACGGCAAGACCCAGGTCACCATCGAGTACGACGGCGACAAGGCCGTCCGCCTCGACACCGTGGTGGTCTCCACCCAGCACGCCAGTGACATCGACCTGGAGTCGCTGCTCACCCCGGACATCCGCGAGTTCGTGGTCGAGCCCGAGCTGAAGGCACTCGCCGACCAGGGCATCAAGCTGGTCACCGAGGGCTACCGCCTGCTGGTGAACCCGACCGGCCGCTTCGAGATCGGCGGCCCGATGGGCGACGCCGGCCTCACCGGCCGCAAGATCATCATCGACACCTACGGCGGCATGGCCCGCCACGGTGGCGGCGCCTTCTCCGGCAAGGACCCGTCCAAGGTCGACCGCTCGGCCGCGTACGCGATGCGCTGGGTGGCGAAGAACATCGTCGCCGCCGGCCTCGCCCGCCGCGCCGAGGTGCAGGTCGCGTACGCGATCGGCAAGGCCGAGCCCGTGGGCCTGTTCGTCGAGACCTTCGGCACCGAGACCGTGCCGGTGCTGTCCATCCAGAAGGCCGTCACCGACGTCTTCGACCTGCGCCCGGCCGCGATCATCCGCGACCTGGACCTGCTGCGCCCGATCTACTCCCAGACCGCGGCGTACGGCCACTTCGGCCGTGAGCTGCCCGACTTCACCTGGGAGCGCACCGACCGCGTGGAGCAGCTGAAGGCGGCCGTGAAGGACTGAACGGCCTGATCGTCCGGAAGCGGCGCCTACCCCCGGGCGGGGTGGGCGCCGCGTGAGTGCGGTCTGGAGGGGTGCACATGTAGTACTGGGAGCGATGAGCAGCACAGGGGAGACGGAGAACACGGAGAACGGGGCCGAGCCGGAGCAGCTGGCGTTCATCCGGGAGACGGTCAAGCGGGCCAAGCCCCGGACGTGGCGCGGCGCCAAGCGGGCCGAGCACCTGCCGGTGGCCCGGGTCGTGGTGGACAAGGGCGTGCTCACCATCGACAAGTTCTTCGACTACGAGGTGCCGGCCGCGATGGCCGAGGAGGCCCGCCCGGGCGCCCGGGTGCGGGTGCGCTTCGGCGCGCGCGTGGTGAAGGGCCAGCGCGAGGGCGGGGAACTGCACGACGGATTCATCGTCGCCCGGCTGGAGAAGAGCGACTTCCCCGGCCCGCTCGCCCCGCTCGCCCAGGTGCTCTCACCCGAGCCCGTGCTCACCCCCCAACTGCTCCGGCTCTGCCGGACCGTCGCCGACCGCTACGCCGGCACCCTCGCCGACGTCCTCCAACTGGCCGTCCCGCCCCGGCACGCCAAGGCCGAGGCCGAGCCCTCGCCGCCGGCGCTCCCGCGCCCCCCGGCCCCCGCCCCCGGGGGCTGGCAGCGCTACCCGGCCGGGCCCGACTTCCTCGCCGCGCTGGCCGACGGCGGCGCGCCGCGCGCCGTCTGGGCGGCGCTGCCCGGCCCCGGCTGGCCGTACGAGATCGCGCGCGCCGTCGCCGCCACGCTGGCGGGCGGGCGCGGCGCGCTCGTCGTGCTGCCCGAGGGGCGGTCGGTGGCCCGGGTCGACCAGGCGCTCACCGAACTGCTCGGCGCGGGCCGGCACGTGGCCCTGGAGGCCGACCTCGGCCCGCGCGAGCGCTACCGGCGCTGGCTGGCGGTGAGCCGCGGCTCGGTGCACGCCGTGATCGGCACCCGCGCCACCATGTTCGCGCCGGTGCGCGACCTCGGGCTGGTCGTCGTCTGGTCCGACGGCGACAACAGCCACAGCGACCCGCGCGCCCCGCACCCGCACGTGCGCGAGGTCGCGCTGCTGCGCGCCGCCGAAGAGGGCGCGGCCGTGCTGCTCGGCGGCCACGCCGTCACGGTGGAGGGCGCGCAGCTGGTCAGCACCGGGTGGGCCCGCCCGCTGACCGCCGACCGGGAGACCGTGCGCCGGATCGCGCCGCGGGTGCGGACCGTCACCGACCAGGACCAGCACCGCGACAGCGCCGCCCAGTCCGCCCGGCTGCCCTCGGTGGCCTGGGAGGCCGCCCGGGAGTCACTGGCCGCCGGGCACCCGGTGCTCATCCAGGTGCCCCGGCGCGGCTACGTGCCCCGGCTGTCCTGCGCGCGCTGCCGCACCCCCGCCCGGTGCCGGCGGTGCGAGGGCCCGCTGGAGGCGCCTGCGGCCGACGCCGCGCTGAACTGCGGCTGGTGCGGGGAGGCGGAGACGGACTGGCACTGCCCCGAGTGCGGCTCGTTCCGGCTGCGCGCCCAGGTGGTCGGCGCCCGGCGCACGGCGGAGGAACTGGGCAAGGCGTTCCCGCGGATCCCAGTGCGCACCTCCGGACGGGACGCGGTGCTGGCCACCGTCCCGGACGAGCCGTCGCTGGTGATCTCCACGCCCGGCGCGGAGCCGGTGGTGGACGGTGGCACCGGGTACGGGGCCGCGCTGCTGCTGGACGGCTGGGCGCTGCTCGGCCGGCCCGACCTGCGGGCCGGGGAGGAGACGCTGCGGCTCTGGCTGGCGGCCGCCGCGCTGGTCCGGTCCGCCGAGGAGGGCGGCTCGGTGGTCGTGGTCGCCGAGCCGTCGGCGCGGCCGGTGCAGGCCCTGGTCCGCTGGGACCCGCTGGGCCACGCCGGGCTGGAACGCGACGAGCGGGCGCAGCTGCACTTCCCGCCGGTGTCGCGGATGGCGTCGGTCAGCGGCAGCCCGGCGGCCGTGGCCGACCTGCTGGGGCTGATCCGGCTGCCCTCGGAGGCGGACGTGCTCGGGCCGGTACCGGCCCCGGCCCTGCGCGGGGAGGAACAGGAGCGCGCGCTGCTGCGGGTGCCGCCCGGGCAGGGGGCGGCGCTGGCGGCGGCCCTCAAGGCGGCGCAGATCGCGCGGATCGCGCTGCGGACGCCGGAGGTGGTACGGGTGCGGGTGGATCCGACCGACATCGGGTGAGGCCGGCGGGGGCGGGGTGAGTGGCCACCCCGCCCCGGATGGCGCTGGTCGGGCGGCGGCGTCAGCCGCGCAGCGGGATGCCGGTGCGGTCGACCGGGGTGCGGTCGATCGGGGTGCGCTCGGGGGTGGTGCGGTCGACCGGGGGGCGGTCGAGGTTGCCGCGCTCCGGTGCGGTGCGGTCGAGGTTGCTGCGGTCGAGGGTGTTGCGCTCCAGGGCGTTGCGGTCGAGGCTGCTGCGGTCCAGGCCGCCCTGGCGGGCCGCCGGGACGGTCGCCGCCAGGCCGCCGGACGGTACGGCGGGCAGCTCCTCCGAGCGGTCCGGGCGGCCCTGGCCCGGGACGGCACCGCTGGCGGCGAGGAGTTCGCTGGTCGGGCGGCGCATCCCGTACCGGCGGTGCACGGCCTGCTTGGTGACCCCGAGGGCCGAGCCCACCGAGTCCCAGGAGAAGCCCAGCGCCCGGTCGAACTCGACCGCCGCCGCGACCAGGGTCTCCACGCTCTCCCTCAGCTCCTGCGCCAGGCGCACGGTCGGCGCGGGCGCCCGTCCGTACACCACGAAGCCGGCCGACGTGCTGGGCCGGCGCGGACGGTAGACGTTGCCCAACTGGGCGGTGAGCGTCCGCAGCGCGTCGACCTGCCGCCTCACCCGCTCGATGTCCCGCACCAGCAGGTGCAGGCTTGCCCGCGCCCGGGCGTCGTGGTTGATCTGCTCGGCCATGGCCTACGTGCCACCTTCCGTACGGTTCAGCTCGGCCGGGGCGCGGTGTCCCGTGCGCCCGGCCCCGGTCAATCTCACTTGACCAACGCCGAAGCGGGGGCCGGGGTAACGCCGCCGGGCAGACTCGGGATATGCCAGAAGCCGGTGCCGGGGTGGGGGAGGGGCGTTCGGGGCCGCGCGAAGGGTGGTGCGAGGGGCGGCGAGGGGCCGCGCGAGGGGCGGTGTGAGGGCATGGGCGGCGGGCCGGGTGCGTTGCATAGACTTGCCGGGAACCCGTAGTTGCCCGCAACCCCGCACCCTCGACGGACAGGAGCCCGTACCCCATGGCGATCCAGCCGATCCGGCTCTTCGGAGACCCCGTCCTGCGGGCCACCGCCCAGCCGGTGACCACGTTCGACAAGGAACTGCGCACCCTGGTCGGCGACCTCACCGAAACCATGCTCAACGCCCCTGGTGCAGGCCTCGCCGCGCCCCAACTCGGCGTCTCCCTGCGGGTGTTCACCTACCACGTGGACGGTGTCACCGGGCACCTGATCAACCCGGACCTGTCGCTGACCGAGGAGGAGCAGGACGGCCCCGAGGGCTGCCTCTCGCTGCCCGGCCTGCGCTACGACACCAAGCGCGCCTACGGTGTGGTCGCCAAGGGCTTCACCATGTACGGCGATCCGGTCACCCTGGAGGGCACCCAGCTGCTCGCCCGTTGCATCCAGCACGAGACCGACCACCTCGACGGCATCATCTTCATCGACCGGCTCGACCGCGAGCAGCGCAAGGCCGCGCTGAAGGCGATCCGCGACACCGACTGGGGCGGCGCGCCCGCGCTGGTCGTCAAGGTCTCCCCGCACAGCACGTTCGGCGCCGCGCGCTGAACCCTCTGGCGCCGAACCCTCTGACGCTGAACCCTCTGATCTCCAACGTCTTCTTGCAGAAAGGCACTTGATGCGTCTCGTCTTCGCCGGCACCCCCGAGGTCGCCGTTCCCGCCCTGGACGCCCTGCTCGCCTCCGACCGGCACGAGGTCGTCGCGGTGGTCACCCGCCCCGACGCCCCCGCCGGGCGAGGGCGCAAGCTGGTCGCCAGCCCCGTCGCCCAGCGCGCCGAGGAGGCCGGGATCGAGGTCCTCAAGCCGGCGAAGCCCAGCGACCCGGAGTTCGTCGCCCGGCTCACCGAACTCGCCCCCGACTGCTGCCCGGTGGTCGCCTACGGCGCGCTGCTGCGCCCCGGCACGCTGGAGATCCCCAAGCACGGCTGGGTCAACCTGCACTTCTCGCTGCTGCCCGCCTGGCGCGGCGCGGCCCCCGTCCAGCACGCGGTGCTGGCCGGCGACGAGGTCACCGGCGCGGCCACCTTCCTGATCGAGCAGGGCCTGGACTCCGGTCCGGTCTACGGCGTGATCACCGAGGAGATCCGCCCGACCGACACCAGCGGCGAACTGCTCACCCGCCTCTCGGTGTCCGGCGCGCGACTGCTCACCGCCACCATGGACGGCATCGAGGACGGCTCCCTGCACGCCCTCCCGCAGCCGGCCGAGGGCGTCACGCTCGCCCCGAAGATCACCGTCGAGGACGCGCGCATCGAGTGGAGCCACCCCGCCCTGCGGATCGACCGCGTGGTGCGCGGCTGCGCCCCGGCGCCCGGCGCCTGGACGGAGTTCCGCGGCGAGCGGCTGAAGATCACCGGGCCGGTGAAGCTGCTGACCGACTCGTCCGCCCTGGCGCCCGGGGAGCTGGCCGTGGTCGGCAAGAACAGCGTGCGGGTCGGGACGGGCAGCCACGAGGTCGAACTCGGGGAGGTCCGCCCGCAGGGGAAGAAGGAGATGCGGGCGGCGGACTGGGCGCGCGGGGCGCGGCTGGAGTCCGGGGAGCGCTTCGGCTCCGAGGGCTGAGGCTCAGGTTTAGCGTTACTGTTCGTCTGATAACCACTGATAATCGTCTGATAGCCACCGATAACCACCGCAGCACCTTGAGGCACCCTGTGACCACCCCCAGCGCCCAGCGCGCCCCCCGCCCGCACCGCCGCCCGAAGAAGGACCCGGCCCGGATCGTCGCGTTCCGCGCGCTGCGCGCCGTCGACGAGCGCGACGCGTACGCCAACCTGATCCTGCCGTCGCTGCTCCGCGAAGCCGAGCAGAAGGGCATGGACCGGCGCGACGCCGCCCTCGCCACCGAACTCGTCTACGGCACCCTGCGCTTGCAGGGCACCTACGACGCGATCATCGCCGCCTGCATCGACCGGCCGCTCAGCAAGGTCGACCCGCCGGTCCTGGACGTGCTCTCGCTCGGCGCCCACCAGCTGCTCACCACCCGCATCCCCAGCCACGCGGCGGTCTCGGCCACCGTCGAGCTGGCCCGGGTGGTGCTCGGCGACGGCAAGGCCAAGTTCGTCAACGCCGTCCTGCGCCGGATCAGCGCCCACGACCTGGACGCCTGGATCGAGAAGGTCGCCCCGCCGTACGAGAAGGACGCCGAGGACCACCTCGCCGTCGTCCACTCGCACCCGCGCTGGGTCGTCTCCGCGCTCTGGGACTCGCTCGGCCGCTGGCAGCCCGACGCCTCCGGGCGCAGCGCCCTGGAGGACCTGCTGCGCGCCGACAACGAGCGGCCCGAGGTGACCCTCGTCGCCCGCCCCGGCCGGGTCGACGTCGGCGAACTCGCCGACGCGCTGCCCGAGGCCGAGCCCGGCCGCTGGTCCCCGTTCGCGCTGCGGCTCGCCGAAGGCGGCGACCCGGGCTCGCTGGAGGCCGTCCGGGACAACCGGGCGGGCGTCCAGGACGAAGGCAGCCAGCTGGTCGCCCTCGCCCTGGCCAACGCCCCGCTGGACGGACCGGACCGGCTCTGGCTGGACGGCTGCGCCGGCCCCGGCGGCAAGGCCGCGCTGCTCGCGGCGCTGGCCGCCGAACGCGGCGCCGGGCTGGTCGCGAGCGAGAAGCAGCCGCACCGCGCGCGGCTGGTCGCCCGGGCGCTGGAGGGCAACCCCGGCCCGTACACGGTGATCACCGCGGACGGCACCCGCCCGGCCTGGCGCTCCGGCGGCTTCGACCGGGTGCTGGTCGACGTGCCGTGCTCCGGCCTGGGCGCCCTGCGCCGCCGCCCCGAGGCGCGCTGGCGCCGCCGCCCCGCCGACGTCGCGGCCTTCGGCCCGCTCCAGCGGGACCTGCTGCGCTCGGCTATCGACGCCACCCGGGTCGGCGGGGTCGTCGGGTACGCGACCTGCTCGCCGCACCTCGCGGAGACCCGGGCCGTCGTGGACGACGTGCTGCGGGCCGAGGGCGGCCGGGTCGAGTGGATCGACGCGCGCCCGCTGCTGCCCGGCGTCCCCGCGCTCGGGGACGGGCCGGACGTGCAGCTCTGGCCGCACCTGCACGGGACGGACGCGATGTACCTGGCGCTGCTGCGGCGGACGGCGTGATCCGCTGATCCCGTGATCCCGTGACCCGGTGGGGGGACTGGGGAGGGCGGTGCGCTCAGCCGGGTGAGGGGGGCTGCGGCCGGGCGGGCGGGGGGCCGGGGAGGTCGGTGAGGAGGGCGTGGGCCTGGGCGCGGAGGCGGTCGACCGGGGGGTCCTCGCAGATCACCTCCAGGCCGAGCCCGCTCGCCTGCCCCCGGTGGTAGTACGACTGGTAGGCGAGGTAGGGGCGGTGGCCGTCGGTGGGGTCCAGCCCGACGGCGAGCGTCGCGAAGTGGGTGCGCTCGTTCTCGGTGCGCTCGAACTCCGTCCGGGAGAGCTGCCATTCGAACTCGTACGGCTCCGGATCGGACGGCAGGTCCAGCAGCGCCTGGGCGAGCCGGCGGACGTCCTCCGGCCCGGCGAACGGGAGCGACTCGGACCAGCGGGGCGCGGCGGCGAGCAGCTCCCAGCCGCCGCCGTTGCGGCTGACGGACAGTGCCCACTCGCCGTCCTGGTCGTGCCAGTGGCAGCTGAGGATCGGATCCATGGTGGTCAACCTCCTTGTGAGGCTTGGCCGTTCGGCTCTCCCCATCGTGGCACACCGGACCGCCGAAGGGAGCCGGGCGGGGCCTGCCGCCACACTCGTTGGAGCGGCCGGTAGTCGAGCACGGTGACGTCGTGCTCGGCGAGCAGCCCGCAGGCCTCGGGGGAGGTGAGGAACTCGTAGTCGGAGCGGCGGACGCGCCAGCCGTCGTCCGAACGACGGGACGCCGGCCCGGCCAGGCTCGGATGGACGGCCCACTCGGTCAGGCCCGGCCGCAGCGCGGCCAGCAGCCGCGCGTAGCGGGCGGGCTTGTCGTCCAGGGGGACGGCAAAGCTGTCCAGGAAGCCGTGGTCGACGACCGGCAGGCCGCGCTCGCGCATCCGGGCGAGCGCGGGTGGCAGCCAGATCCGCACCGCGAGGCCGTACTCGGCGCCCAGGGCGAGGGTGAGTTCGAGGATGTCCGTGCGGCCGCCGTCGGCCAGGCAGTGGAAGTCGAGGTGGGTGGGGGCGAGCCCGGCCGCCGCGACCGCGTCGATCTGGGCGCGGAACTCCCGCTCGACGTGGTCGAGTCGGGCTCGGGCGAGCAGGGCGGTGCGCCCGGCGGGCGTGGGCGCGTACAGCTCGCCGGTCTCGTCCAGCAGGGAGGGGACGTGGTCGCGGGCGGCCAGCGGGCCCCAGCGGCGGGCCGGCGACTCGCACACCAGGGTGAGGTGGACGCCGAAGGGGATCTCCGGGTGCCGCCGCAGGAGTCGGAGCGCGTGCGGGGCGGCGTGGCACGGGGGCATCAGGCTGCAGGAGGCGGCGATCCCGCGCAGGACGGAGTCGACCACGGCGAGGTTGACGTCCTCGTCCAGGCCGAAGTCATCGCAGTTGAGCAGCAGGAGGCGGGCGTCGGGAGGGTGGCCGATCAGGGCGTTCGCCAGGGTTTCTGCGGTCATGGGGGCAGTGTTCACCGGCGGTGGGGGTGGGCGCGTGGGGATTTCGGGCTGGGGGTGGTCAGCCGGTGGCCGGGTCCGGCGCGGGGTGCCAGGGGCGGTCGGCGCGGGTCGGGCGGGCTGCGGCGGTGAGGCGCAGGGCGTACACCTCGCGGTCGGTGGCCGGGTGCGGGACGGGGCCGAGGTAGTCGTGGCCGGTCAGGTGGCACCAGGCGGGCAGGTCGAGGGGGGCGGCGGGGTCGGTGGTGTGGATGTGCACCACCGCGCCGGCCGGCAGGTCGGCGATCCGGGCGCGCAGGCGCAGCAGCAGTTGGACGCAGAGCAGGCCGGTGCCGTCGACGGTCAGGTCGGGGGCGGGTTCCTGGCCGGGCTGCTGCCCGGGGGTGTGGGTCATGGGGTTGCTGCCCTTCGCGGTGGTGCGGCGGTGCCGGGGTGCAGGGCTCAGCCTAGGCGCCGGGCCGGGGCGAGGCGCTGATGGCTCTCGCCCTGGACCCGGAGCGGCACCCGTTGCCGTCCGGGACGGTGCGGTACGCGGCGCCGTTCGGGATCTAGCAGTTTCGTAGTCGGACAGCCCGACGGTTGAACAGTCCGTTAGTCGCGGGCTGTGGCCGCCCCCGGCCGCTGGTCGGGGGCGGTACCGCCGAGGCGGGTGAGCAGGACGGCGAGGCGGTCGAGGTCGTCGGGGCTCCACTGGTCGGCGGCGAAGAGCTCGGCCGCGACCTTCCGGGCCGTGTACAGCATCTCGGCGAGCCGTTCGCGGCCGGTCGGCGTCAGGGCCGCGTAGGCGACCCGGGCGTCGCGGGCCGCCGCCTCCCGGCTCACCAGGCCGATCCGCTCCAGCGGTGCCAGTCCGCGGGTGACGCCCGAGGCGGTGACGCCGAGGGCCTCGGCGAGGTCGACCCGGCGCATCCGGCCGCCGGGGGCGTGGCCGAGGTGGAGCAGCAGGGTGAAGTCGGACAGGCTCACGCCGTGCAGGCGGCTGAGGCCCGCGTCGAAGCGCTTGGCCACGGCGGCCTGGGCGCGGACCAGCCGCAGGGCGGTGTCCAGCGGGTCGGGCCGGGTGCCCGGGTGTGGGTCGGCCTGAGGGTTGGCCTGCGGGTCGGCCGGTGGGTTCGTGTGCGGGTTGGCCGGTGGGTTCGTGTGCGGGTTGGCGTGCGAGTCTGTCATTGCTACCTCCTTGACTACTCAAGCATACCGGTGCGGCGAGCCGTCAAGGAGGTAGCGGGAGGGGGGAGGGGGCTAGCCGGCGTTGGCGGCGCGGCGCTGCCGCTTGCCGAGCGGTGCCTGAGAGAGGTCCTCGGCCTGGGAGCGCAGGTTCTTGTAGCCGTAGCCGCGCTCGGCCAGCCAGGCCCGCGCCGCCCGCTCGGCCCGCTCGGCGGCCGCCAGGATGTCCTCCTCCGCCTCGCCCGAGTCGAGGAAGCGGAAGGTGAAGGCGGCCCGCGCGCCGAGGTCGTAGCTGAGGTGTCCCTCGCGGGTGAAGGCCGCGCGCAGCACGTCGTGTTCGGGCGCGCGGGCGAGGAGTTCGGCGTGCTGCTCGGCGCTCAGGCCGTCGAAGACGCCGCGCACCATGATGCGGAAGGTTCGAGTGGTCATCCCCCGACCATAGGCAAGGCGGGCGGTCGACCGCCAACCCGATTTCGTGCCGCTGGTCGGATCCCGGTGGCCGGGTCCCGCTGGTCGACCGCGGGTTCCGGGGTTTCGCCTAGGCGCGCCGGGTGGGCAGGCGGGTGCAGACGGTGCCGGAGGCGAGGGGGGCCGGTTCGGCCTTGAGGGTGTCGAGGGTGAAGTCCGTGGTGAGGGCGCTGATGTCGGCGGTCTGCCGGATGAGGTAGTGGTTGGCGCCGGGGGCTTCGTAGCGGGCGAGGTCGGGGACGACCGGGCGGGCCCGCAGGGCGTATTCGAGGGACTGGTTGGCGTTGGCGGCGCTGTGGTCGCCGGTGCCGTGGACGATCAGGACGCGCCAGCCGGCGAGGTGGTCGACGGGGTCGCCGCTGGGCAGCCAGGGCGCGATGCCGGCGACGCCGACGACGTTCGGGTGCCCGGCGCACCAGAAGGCGGCGCGCCCGCCGAGGGAGTTGCCGATGAGGACGACGGGTACGTCGCCGTAGCGGCGGGCGAGTTCGTCGAGGGCCCAGCGGGTGTCGACGGCGGTGTCGGCGTCGGCGCCGTTCCAGCCGCTGTAGCGGTAGCGCAGCAGGTGGACGGCGAGGCCGTGCGGGCGGCCGCGGTCGGCGAGTTCGGCGGTGAGGCGGCGCAGGCCCAGTTCGGCGACCTTCAGCGGTCCACGCCGGCTGCGCAGGAACCCGCCGGGCAGCAGCAGGGCGACGGCTTCGACCCGCCCCGTCCCGTCGTCGCCGAGTCGTGGGGTCAGTTGTGCGGTGCGCGGCCGCTGCGCCTGGAACACGCGAAATCCTTCCCTGGTGTCTACCTGCGGATTCTACGGTTCCGCGGTCGGGTCGCGGTGCGTGAGCAGGGGCCGCAGGGCCCAGCCGGTGGCGCGGGGGCGGGGCCCGCGTGGACTTGGCCTGGCGGGCCGACTCGCCTCCGGGTACGAGGCGTTGGGGCGGGGCGTCGGGGCGGGGCGTCGGGGTGAGGTCAGGAGGGGCGGCCCGGCTGGTCTCCGCCGCCGGTGGAGCGGCTCCGGCCGGAGAGCAGGTCCTGCATGCTCGGGAGCTTCCGGCGCTGCGAGCCGGTTTGCGCGCCGCTCTGGGAGCCGGTTTGCGTGCCGGCCGGCGGGGCGATCGAGCGGCGGGGTTCGGTGGCCGGGCCGAGGCCGGCCTTGGCGGCCGCGTCGGCGAGGAAGTCGGAGGCCTGGCGGCGGGCGTTGTCGACCGTGCGGCGCAGGCTCTCGGCGTCGTTGCGCAGTTTGTCGGTCTGCCGGCGCAGCAGGTCGGTGCGCTGTTCGGCCTCGGTGAGCTGCTTGAGGCTGGCGGCCGCCCGGGCGGCGGCCTCCCGTTCGAGCTCCTCGCCGCGTTGCTGGGCGTCGGTGACGATCTGTTGCGCCCGGGCCTCGGCGTGGGCCCGCTGGTCGGCGAGGTCCTGGTCGAGCCGGCGGCGCCGCTGGGCGATGCTGGTCTCGAACTGCAGCGCGACCTGGGCGGCCTGGTCGCGGGTGTGCTGGAACAGCGCGTCCGCCTCCCGTCGGCGGGCGAGGACGTACGGGTCCTCCTCGGCGGCGGGGACGTCCCGGACGGTGGCGTGGTAGCCGGCCGGGGGCTGTTCGGCCTGCTCGGCGAGGTGGAGCAGGCGTTGGGCGACCTGGTCGGCGTGCGGCGGCCGCCGGTCGGGGTCCTTGGCGAGCAGTTCGAGGACGAGGTTGTCGACGTCGGCGGGCAGGCCGGGCCGCAGGGTGCCGGGGGCGGCGGGGTGGACCTCGCCGTGCTGGCGGATGAGTTCGTAGAGGGTGCCGCGGAACGGCGTGCGGCCGGTGAGGAGTTCGTACAGGAGGCAGCCGAAGGCGTAGAGGTCGGAGCGGGCGTCGAGGCCGCGGCTGTCGAAGCGTTCGGGGGCCATGTAGGCGGGGGTGCCGACGATGACGTTGGTGCTGGTGATGCCGTCGTTGGCGGTGCCGACCCGGGCGATGCCGAAGTCGACGACCTTGACCTCGCCGGAGGACTGGATCATCACGTTGGCCGGTTTGACGTCCCGGTGGACGACGCCGGCCCGGTGGGCGGTGGCGAGGGCCTGGGAGATCTGGACGGCCCAGGTGAGGGCCTGGCGCAGGGGCAGCGGCCCGTCGCCGAGGTGGCGGCTGAGCGGGGCGCCGTCGAGCAGTTCCATGACCAGGAAGTAGAACGGCCGGCCGGCCTCGTCGTGTTGGCCGAAGTCGTGCACGGTGACGATGGACGGGTGGTTGAGCGCGCCGGCGGTGGCCACCTCGCGGACGAACCGGGCCGCGTCCTTGGGGGTGTTGTTGCTGCCGGGGAGCATCACCTTGACGGCGACGAGCCGTTGGATCCGCGCGTCGCGGGCCTTCCAGACCGCGCCGAAGGCGCCCTCGCCGATCTGCTCGACCAGCTCGTACCGCCCGTCGAGTACGTCGCCCGGCTGCATCCCCGCCCCTTTCGCGCCCCGGTGCCGCGCCCCGGCCCCCGGGCCAACCTACCGTCCGTCGGTGGGGCCGGGAGTTTTCCGTTGTCTTTGTTCAGGATCCAGCGAGGCTCTGCGATCATCCGATGATCGTCGCTCATGCGGTGGGCGGCGCTTGACGGGGGAGTGACCGACATGGCCGAGGGGCCCGTGGACAGTGCCGCCGGGGCCGGGTGGGCCCGCAGGTCCGTCCGCCTCGCCAGGGGCGGGTTCGCGATGGACAAGGAGGCCTGGATGGTGGTCTCCGGCGGGGTGCTGGGGGCCATGTTCGCGAGCATGGGCCTGGCCGTGCTGATCGGGCCGTCCCAGGGGTACGGCGGCGAGAGCCTCGACTTCATGGGCATCGTCAGCATCCTCGGCCTGATGCCCTGCGGGGCCGGCCTGCTGTGGGCGCTGCTCCACCCCCGGCGCGGCTTCCCCGCGGTCGCCGTCGGGATCCTGTTCGGGCTCGCCGTGTTCGTCTCCTTCGCCGGGACCGGCCTCAACGACGCCTGGGAGGCGCCGCTGGACCGGCCGTCGTCGATCCGCGCCGTCGGCAGCTGGACCAGCGGGGACGTGGTGGTGCGGGTCCGGCCCGACCAGGTGGTGGCCTACCGCGGCGCCACCGGGCAGGTCGCGTGGCGGTGGACGCCGCCGGGCGAGGACTCCGTCTGCGCCATGAGCCGCGGGACGGGCCACGGCCTCGGACTGCTCGGCCACTCCCCGCACGACCGGCCGTGCGCGGCGGTGACGGCGCTCAACCTCGCCAACGGCACGGCCGCCTGGACCGCCGCGGCGGACGCGCCCGGCCGCGTCGGGGACACGGCGGCGCCCGATCTGCTCGCCGTCGCCGGGGACGAGGCCGTCCTCCAGGAGCGGACCGGCTGGCGCGCGGTGCACCTGGCCGACGGGCGCGCTTCCTGGCGCGGCGACGCGGACGCCGGCTGCGCGCCGTTGCAGGTGGCGGGCGGGGCGGCGGAGGTGGTGACGGTCGCGCAGTGCGGCGACGCCGCGCCGGTGCTGCGGTCGCTGGCCCCGGCGGACGGGCAGGAGCGGACCCGGGTCGCCCTGCCGGTCACGGGCGGGCTGAAGGACGTCGCGGTGGTCTCCACCGAGCCCCTCGCGGTCTGGGTCGACGCGCAGGGCGAGCGCGGGACGCACGCCGTCCTCAGCTTCGACGGGGCGGGGCGGCAGCGGGCGTCGATCCCGGTCGCGGGGGACGAGTACGACCTCGACGTCATGCTGGGCGGTGCCCACGCGTACGACGCGTTCGCCGCCCGTCCGCTGTTCGGCGGGGTGGTCGTCGGCGACCAGCTGATCGTCCCCGGCGAGAAGCCGGACGACGTCCGGATCAGCGGGGGGAAGAACCCCAGCCGCATCGCCACCGGGCGCCTGGTCGCCTACTCGCTCGCCGACGGCGGGAAGCGCTGGACGTCCGGGCTGGACGACCAGGTGACGGGGCTGCTGGTGGACGGCGCGTCGGTGTGGGCGCTGACCCGGGACAAGCTGACCCGGGTCGACGCCGCGACCGGGCGGAAGAGCAGTGAACTGGACGTCAACGACTCGAAGTCCGTCCACCCGGTGGACCTGTCGGTCTCCGGGCCCGGCCGGTTCACGGTGGTGGCGGAGGACGGCACGCGGGACGAGCCGCCGGCCCGGGGCATGGGCTGAGCCGGTCCGGGGTCTGAGCCGAGTCCGCCGGGGGCCTGAGCCGAGCCCGTTCGGAGCCCTTGGCCGCCCGCTGTTCGTCACGCTCGGTGACGGACTCGGCCCGGGGGTGCCGCCCCGAGCGGCTGTGTCAGGCTGGTGGGGGAGCACCGCCGAGATCGGGAGGCTCATGATGGCCGAGATCAGGGTGAACGGGGTGTCGCTGCACTACGAGGCCCGTGGTGAGGGGCCCGGCGTCGTCCTGGTGCACGGCTCGTGGAGCGACGCCGACAGCTGGGCGCGCGTGATGCCGGGCCTGGCCGAGTCGACCACCGTCGTCGCCTACGACCGGCGGGGCCACAGCCGCAGTGAGGACCCGCTCACCCAGGGTTCGGTCTACGAGGACGCGGCCGACCTGGCCGGGCTGATCGACGGGCTCGGACTCGCGCCGGCGTTCGTCTGCGGGAACTCGTACGGTTCGCTGATCACGCTGCGGCTCGCCGCCGCCCGGCCCGACCTGCTGCGGGGGATCGCCGTGCACGAGCCGCCCGGCGCCGGCATCCTGCTCGCCGACCCCGAGCTGCGGCCGGTCGCCACCGCGCTCGCCGACCGGATCACCGCCGTCCGGGAGCTGCTGGAGCAGGCCGAGTCGGCCGCGGCGGCGGAGCTGTTCGTGGAGACGGTCACCTTCGGGCCGGGGGCCTGGGCGCAGCTGCCCGCGCCGGTGCGGCACACGTACGTGCGCAACGCGCCGACCTACCTGGACGAGCTGCGGGACCCGGACGCCCTGGACCTCGACCTGACCGCGCTGGCCCGCTTCACGGAACCGGCCCTGCTCACGCAGAGTGACAACAGCCCGCCGATGTACGGCGAGGTGCTGGACATCATCGACCTCACCCTGGCGAAGGTGGAACGGCACCTGTACCCCGGTGCCGGCCACGCACCGCACCTGTCGCAGCCGGAGGAGTGGGTGCGAGTGGTGCTGCCGCGCGCCCTGGCGTGAGCCCCCGCTCCGGGGGTGCGCCCACTTCGGGGGCGCGCCCGGCCCGTTGCGCGCGGGGGCGCAGCGGGCTGGGCGCAGCGGGCCGAGCGCAACGGGCCGGCCGTACGCGTCAGTTGGGCGAGGCGCCCCAGCCGTCGTCCGGGAGGGTGCGGTCCGGCTCGGGGCAGTCGGTGTGGTCGTAGCCCCACAGCATGGCCTTGTTCAGCAGCCAGTCCTCGGGCGGCGGCGCGTCACCGCCCTCGCGGTCCGCGTGGCCGTCGCGGTCGGTGAGGACGAACGCCACCCGGACCTCCTCGGCCACCGCTACCTCCAGGGTGCGCTGGTCGGGGACGTTCTCGTACGTCACGGTCTCCCAGCGGCAGCCGGCGGCGGTCAGCGCGGCGATCAGGGCCGACTCGGTGACGTGCGTGTCGAGCGTCATCAACCCGCCGCCGGCCAGCGGGAGTTCGAGTTCGCCGTGCCACACGGGCAGGGACAGCGACTGGAGCCGGCGGCAGCGGCAGAACACCGTCTGCACGTCGCCCCAGCTGAAGCCGTGCGGCCAGCGGGACTCGCGGTGGATCCGCCCGCCGTCCCAGGGGTCGCCGTAGTGGGCGGCGAGTTCGGGCAGCGAGGCGTTGTAGCGCAGCCCGTCCGGGCCGTCCAGGCCGCCGGTGGCCGCCAGCGCGGTGAGTCGCGCGAGGAAGTCCGTCACCCCAGGCACCCGCGCAGCGCCTCGATCAGCCGGTTAGCGCGGGCGTCGCCGTGGCCGATCATCCGGTTGGCGACGTAGCCGAAGCCGACGCCGAACTCGTCGTCCCCGAAGGCGAACTGGCCGCCCGCGCCGTCGTTGCCGAAGCTGCGCTCGCCCAGCAGCGGGCGGAAGGCGGGGGAGTCGAGCAGCAGGCCGGAACCCCAGCGGGCGCCCATGTCGAAGCCCAGGAAGCCTGCGCCGGAGGAGACTTCGCGCACCGCGTCGGTGACGGTCTCGTGCGAGAGCAGGCGCGGGCCGCCGTCCAGGCCGGTCGCGGCCGCCGCGTACAGCCCCGCCAGCCCGGTGGCGGAGGCGACCGCGCCCGCGCCGGGCAGCTCGATCGCGTGCAGGGCCGGGTCGTTCCAGCCGTGCGGCACGTCCAGACCGGGGAAGACCAGGGCGCCGTTCATCGTCACGATCCGGGTCAGCAGGTGCTCCGGGCCGGGCATCGGGCGGCGGCCCTCAGCCTCCACCAGCCGGGCCAGGCGCGGGAGTTCGTTCTCCGGCAGGCCGATCCAGACCGGCAGGCCGAGCGGCTCGGCGATCTCCTTGCGGAGGAACGCGCCAGGGGTTAGCCCGGTGATCCGGCGGATCACCTCGCCGACCGTGAAGCCCAGGACGTGGCCGTGGTACTCGTAGGCGGTGCCGGGCTCCCAGAGCGGCTCCTGCTCCTCGATCGCGCGGACGACGGGAGCCCAGGCGGCGATCTCCTCGAAGGAGAGCGCCGCGTCCAGGGCCGGGATGCCCGCGCGGTGGCCGAGGATCATGCGGGTGGTGATGTCCTGCTTGCCGTGGCGGGCGAACTCGGGCCAGTAGCGGGCGATCGGCGCGTCGAGGTCGAGGCGGCCCTGCTGGGCGAGCAGGTGGGTGCTGATGCTCACCGCGCCCTTGGCGCAGGAGAAGACCGGGACGACGGTGTCCTGCGTCCAGGCCCGGCCGGTGCGGTCGTCGGCCGTCCCGCCCCACAGCTCGACGACCTTGCGGCCGCCGGCGAACACCGTGACGGCGGAGCCGAGTTCGGGGAACTCGGCGAAGTTGCGGGCGAAGACGTCCGCCACGGCGCCGAACCGTTCGTCGGCCCAGCCCTGGTACTGCTGCATGGTGTCCAGCCCCGTCCTCTGGTCCTCGTGGGGTCGCTGCCCCAAGATCGTCGACCGGACCACGGTACGGCGTCGGGCCGCTCGGCACGACCCGTTTCCCGACCATCGGTCGGGGCGGCCCTCGTCGGGCGGGGAGCCGTCGTCGGGCATGATGGTGGACGACTGGGGAGAGGGCTCGGAGTGGATCGTGAAGCACTGGACGCGCTGACCGCGCTGTGGTCCCAGCGGTGGCCTCAAAGGGGGCTGGGCCCGGGGAACACCAGGGCGAGACGCCGTGGCAGAGCCTCGTCGCCCGCCTGGTGAAGGTGGTGGTGGAGGCGAGGGCCTCGGCCGCTCGCGGGGCGGGTTCACCAGCAGGGTCCACCTGAGCGCGGACGGCCGGTGCCGCCCGCTGTCCCTGGTCGTCACGCCGGGGCAGCGGGCGGACTGGACGCAGTTCGAGCCGGTACTGGAGAAGATCCGTGTCCCGCGGACAGGGCCGGGCAGGCCCCGGAAGACGCCCGACAGCGTGGCCGCCGACAAGGCCTACAGCAACGGCCCGTGCCGCGCCTACCTGCGCAGGCGCGGCATCCGGCACGCGATTCCGGAGAAGGCGGACGGTCAGGCCGCCCGCCTGCGCAAAGGCTCACGCGGCGGGTGCCCGGTGAGAGTTCTCCATCGGGCCCCGCTCACCAGGTCACGGGCAGTGACCGCATCCCGTAGATGAACGACTCGGTACGGAACTCGCGCTCGCCGGCCAGCCGCAGCCCCGGCAGCCGGCGGAACAGCGTCTCCAGGGCGATCTGGAGTTCGGCGCGGGCCAGCGGCTGGCCCAGGCACTGGTGCACGCCGAAGCCGAACGCCAGCTGCCGCCGGGCGTCCCGGTACAGGTCCAGCTCGTCCGTCGCCCGATGGCCGGCGCCGCCGAACACCGCCTCGTCCCGGTTGGCGGTGGAGAGCATCGCCATCACGCCCTCCCCGGCCCGGACGGTGACGCCGCCCAGCTCCACGTCCTCCAGCGCCACCCGGGGCAGGCCGGTGTGCACGATGGTCAGCAGCCGCAACAGCTCCTCCACCGCGCCCGGCAGGGTGGCCGGGTCGGCCAGGCCGGGGATCTGCTCGGGGTGCTCCAGCAGCAGCGCGGTCGACAGCGCGATCATGTTCGCGGTCGTCTCGTGCCCGGCGACCAGCAGCAGCACGCTCATGGCGGCCGCGTCGTCCGGGGTCAGGTCGTCCCGCGCCGCGAGTCGGCTGAGGACGTCGTCCTGCGGCTGTGCGCGCTTGCGGGCCGTCAGGTCGCGCAGGTAGTGCAGGATTTCCTCCTGGGCCTCCCGGAGCTGCTCCACGGTGCTCTCCTGGCTGAGCATCGTGCGGCTCAGGCTCTGGAAGCGGTCGTGGTCCTCGTACGGCACGCCGAGCAGCAGGCAGATCACCAGCGAGGGCACCGGCAGCGCGAAGTCGGTGACCAGGTCGGCCGTGGTCCGGCCCGCGGTCATCCGGTCCAGTGCCTCGTCCACGATCCGCTGGATCTCCGGGCGCAGCGCCTCCACCCGCTTGACCAGGAATTCCCCGGTGAGCATGCGGCGCTGGCGGGCGTGCTCGGGGTCGTCGAGCCGCAGGAAGTCCGGATTGTCGGTGATCAGCTCGCGAGCGCCGGCGACCAGCAGCGGGAAGGACGGGTGGCGTATGTCGGCACTGAACCGGCGGTCGGACAGCACGGTGCGGACCTCGGCGAAGCCGGTGACCAGCCAGCAGAGGTCGCCGTCGGGCAGCTCGGCCCTGGTCACCGGCCCGGTGGCGGCGGCCTCGGGGTACGCGGGCGGCGGGCCGAACGGGCAGCCGCCGGAGTGCCGGGCCGGCAGTGGGAGGACGGGGGTGGTGGGTGCGGTGGTCAAGGCGGGGGTCTCCTCACGTCGCGGGTGTTCTCGTGGGGTTCGGGGCCCGGGAAGGTTCCCGGCGGCCTGCGGGGCCGGCGGCGGGGGTCCGTCAGGCCCCGGCCCGCGCGGGCTCGTCCCCGGTGACGGTGATCGCCCGGCCCGGGCAGAGCTCGGAGGCGAGTCTGACGTCGTCGAACTGCTCGGGCAGCACGACGGTCTGACGGAGCCTCACGAGACTGTCCCGGTCGTCCTGGTCGAAGACCGCGGGGGCGTTCATCACGCACATGCCGGAGCTGCAGCAACGGTCCCGGTCGACGCTCACCTGCATGTCGGGCACCTTTCGCCAGGGCGGCGCCGACTGCCAGGCGGCCGCCTCTCGTTGTCACGGTCAACCTAGCCATCGCTGGTCCGTTCACGGAGGGGTACGGTGGCCGGATCGAGAATGGCTGATTCGGCCCCTGTGTGTGAACCCCCATTGCGGCGCTATGCGTTTCAGCCCGCGGTACTTCGCCGGACGGGTCGGCGGACCCGGCCGCGCGGACGGCCTCACAGGCCCTTCGGCGGTGGCCAACTCCCGTACGGAGGCCACCGTGTCGGCCTCGGCGGCGCTCTTGTCCGGCCGGTAGCGCACCACCCGGGCGAACCGCAGGGCCAGCCCGGCGGGGTGGCGGGGGCTGCGCCGGAGGCCGTCG
The DNA here is from genome assembly GCF_042677305.1 of Kitasatospora sp. NPDC127121. Classification (NCBI taxonomy): domain Bacteria; kingdom Bacillati; phylum Actinomycetota; class Actinomycetes; order Kitasatosporales; family Streptomycetaceae; genus Kitasatospora; species Kitasatospora sp. NPDC127121. The sequence continues at coordinate 60,012 of NZ_JBHXTQ010000050.1, forward strand.
AAGGCGACCTCGACGGCCAGTTCCGGCCGGACCGGCACCGTCCGGGCGTCCCGCCCGGTCTCCCGGGCGAGCAACTCGGCGGTCTGCCAAACGAGCGTCCGGTCGGTCAGCCCCTTGAAGGTCTTGCCGAGCATCACCCACGGGCCGAGCCCCGGCTCGCCGGCCGCCCGGGCGGCCGGCGAGGCCCTCGGACGGTCCCGAGGCGGTCGCACCACGCCGTCGCGACCAGGTATGACAAGCGCGTGTACATCTTCCTCGGCACGGTCACTGTCGCCGCACTGGTCATCTGGCTCCGCTCATGATCGCGCGGACAGAACCTAGGGCGTGTCTTCAAACTCCCGTCGTCCGCCCGGAGGGCGGGCGTGGCGGCGTTGGGGTGCGTGCATCGCAAGGCGGAGGAGGGAGTCCATG
>NZ_JBHXTQ010000051.1:0-42615 GCF_042677305.1 Kitasatospora sp. NPDC127121
GTCCGCCGACGGTCACCCACCCCGTCGTCCAACCGGTCATCCAGCCACCGGCCGTCACCCACCCCGTCGTCCAACCACCGGCCGTCACCCACCCGGTCGTCCAGCCGCCGGCCGTCACCCACCCCGTCCCCGCCTCCGGCGCTCCGGCGCCCGTGCACCCGCCGGGTACACCGCACGTGATCGACCTGTCCCAGTCCGCCCAACAGCCCCCGCCCGGGGGCCATGTGGCCGGCGCACACTCCCACTCGCAGGCGGCGCCGCACCGAATCGACCTCTCGGGGGCGCACCACCCGCACACCGCGAGCGCCACCACCACGTCCAGCACGGGCCACGCGGTCACCACCGCCGGCGCAGCGGCCGCCAAGGGCGGAGCAGCCCTCGCCGTCGCCTGCGTGGTCGGCGCCTCAGCCGTACTCGGCGTGGGCGCCATGGTCTACACCCAGAACCAGTCGAACCTGGCCAAGCCGGCCCAGCCCACCTACCCACCGATCCCGACCCGGCCGGTCTACACCCCCAAGCCGCCGATCCCTGCCCCCGTCGTCACACCGGACCCCGTCGATCCCGTGTGCGCAACGGTGGCACCGGAATTGGGAAAAGAGATCCAGCAGCACAACGCCGACCTGACCGCCGTTCACAGCGCCCTCGACTCGTACAACAACGCCGTAGCCGCGTACAACTCACGACGGACCTCCACCGTTCCCGACGACAGCACGGTGAAATCCCGTATCGACATCATCCTCAAAGACCTGCGCACCAGCGAGTCCACGTTGCGGGGAGCCCTATCGCAAGCGCGGGACGGATCCGTGGTATCCGACCTCAAGGGCCTTCTGACCGCTAGCCAGCAGGAGGAGAACCAGTTCCGCTCGTTTCGGAACCATCCGTCCGGTGCCACGATCGACACGAATAGCCAGGCGTCGGCATATAACTCGGCCTGGCGCAGCCTGGTAACCCACTGCGGAGGCTGACCTCCACAGGACCAACCGAGAAAGGCCAACCATGCCTACGGAATCCACCCCCGGCACCATCCACGCCGGAGACGTCTCCGGCACCTTCATCGTGGGCGACAACAACCACGTGACGAACACGAAGCATCACCCCGAACAACCGCAGCCCCAACCGCGCCAGCAGAACTCGGCCGAGGACCAGGCAGCCGTCTTCGCCGTGGAACACGGCACCATGCACGTCACCTACAACCACAACGCCGAAGCCGCGCCCGAGACGGAGGCCTGAGAAACGCGTCAGCCCCGATCGGCCAGCAATTCCAAGTCCTGGGCGTTCAGCGTCGCCGTCTTCAGCAGTTCCCTGATCAGGTTGACGCTGAGCGTCGAGCCGACCGGCTCGCCGACCTCGTCGCGCGTCAGTCCGCGCACGCCCCGTCGGCGCAGCCGTTCGCGCACGTCCTCGACCGTGTTGGCGACCGACTTGTGGGTCCAGAACTTGGTCACGTGGGGCGAGGCGTTGACCAGCCGGGCGGTCTCCTCCCAGGCCGACGGGAGCGGGAAGGCGTCCTGGCCCTCCAGGTAGCGCCGGGCGAGCGCGGTGAGCACCAGCCGCTCCTGGAGGGAGAGCAGGTAGACCGTCTCGGGGGCCGCGGTATCGGCGCCGCTCGTGGAACGGGGGTGCAGGTCGTCCCCGTCCACGACGCGGACCTCCACCAGGTGGGACCGCCGCTTGGACGAGTTGATCACCAGCGGGGTGTACCCGGGCCCGATGATCCGCTTGTGGCTGGTGAGCATCAGCACGCCGTCGGGCAGTTCGATCGGCAGATTGCCGGTGTTGACCAGCCACCAGTCGCCGTCGGTGCCGGCGCAGGTGAAGACGCCGTGCCGACGGCTGACGGTCGGGTCGTCGACACCGACCGGTACGTGCACGTCCTCGCGGTCGCGCCCGAACAGCAAGGTGTACCGGCGCGGCGGCACGGCGTACCCACCCTCCGGGCCGAGCACGAAGATCGTCCCGGGTGGCGCCGAGGGCACTCTGCCGGAAGGACTGCCCGGCGGCAGCATCTGGGGTGGGAAGTTTTCGTACGCCATCTCACATACCTCCGCCTCGGGTCGCGCCAGTGTATGAGCGCACCGGGAGGACCAGTCCTCCTGCGAGCATGCGGCGTGCCGAGCTTGCGGAACTACCAACTCCGCTTGTCCGGAGTGGACTTGCCCGATAGCCTGCCCGCCGTGAGCGAGATCAGCCGGCGAGCTGCTGCGATCGACAGCATGGTCGCCGAACCACTCGGTCCGGGCGATCCGCAGGAGATCGGCAGCTTCAGCATCATCGGCCTGCTCGGCACCGGCGGCATGGGCGAGGTCTACCTCGGGGTCTCGGACAGGGGCTACGCCGCTGTCAAGCTCGTCCGGCCGCGGCTGGTCCCCGGCGAGCGCTTCGAACGAGAGGTCGGCATCCTCTACCGTGTGCCGCTCGGAGTCGGACCGCGGGTGCTGGCGAGCGACGCCACTCCGGAACGCCCGTGGTTCGCCACCGAGTACGTCCCCGGGCTCACGGTGGACGAGGCGGTCCGGCTGCACGGCCCGCTGCCCGCCGAGGCGCTGTGGCTACTGCTGGCCGAGACGGCCGCTCAACTGCGGGCCGTACACGCGTCCCGGATCGCGCACCGCGACATCAAGCCCGCCAACGTCATGCTGGTGCACGACGGCGTGAAGCTGATCGACTTCGGCATCGCGCGCGCCGCGGACCAGGCGAGGCTCACCAGGAGCGGTGGCAGCTACGGAACGCAGGGCTTCTCGGCACCGGAACAGCAGGCCGGGGAGGAGGACGTGGCAGCGCCCGCGGACGTCTACTCGCTCGCGGCGCTCCTGCTCTACGCCGCCTCGGGTCGCACGCCCGGCGCCGTCCCCGACGTGGAGCCGCTGCGCGCCGTGGACGCCGACCTCGCCGCCCTCCTCGGGCCCTGTCTCGCCACCGACCCCGGCGCACGCCCCACCGCCGACGAGATCGTCCTGGCGACGCGCACGCACCGGCCCGCCCCTCCCCCGTCCTGGCCGCCCGAGGTCATGTCACGCATCGGCGCTCGACGTGCGTTCGCCGAAACGCCCGTCGGCAAGCTGGAGACCGTCCCGCCACCGGATACGAGCACGGACCCGAAGCCCGACGTCGGGCCCGCACCCCTCGCATCACCTCGCCGCCCGCGCAAGCACCTGTTCCTGTTGCCGATCGCCGCGGCGACCGCCCTCGGCGCGGTCGCGGTGTTCGTCCTCAGCCCGTCCACCTCCCCGCAGCACCACGACGCGCAGGAGTCCGGCGGCGTGCAGGTCGCCGTCGAGCCCTTGGCCGGGACGACGCAAGGACCCTCCGCGAGCCCGAGCGCCTCGATCTCCGCCACTGCCACCGCCACCGCCACCGCCACCGCCGAACCCTCTCCCCCGCCTTCAACCGCCCCGGCCGCCACCACGCGGGCGCCCTCCCCGAGCCTGCGGCCCTCGACCTTCGCTGCCGCCAAACCCGCTACCCAGCCCCCGACCACCCCACCTGGCACGGCCACCCCACCGAGCACGGCCACCGCCGCACCCTCAACGGCCGCCCCCAGCCCCACCTCGTCATCGATCAGCGGCATCAACGGCAGCGACGACCCGGCACAGGTCAAGGGCTCCGAGGCGGACACCGACTGGCTCGGCCCCGCCGCCGCCTGTTCCGCCTGGTTGGACGACAACGGCTCCGGCTCGCTCGCGGGCGTGCTCAACACCTCCCTGGGCCAAACCTGCGTCGCCGAGCTCGCCCGCAGCGACGGCATCACGTACACCTTCCGCGCCTCCGTGGGCGCCGCGAAGACGAGCTTCGTCCCGGACATCGGCTACACGATGTGGATCTGCGTCTGGAACGCGAACAACCGATCCGGCGAGCAGTGCTCCGCCCGCTTCGGCATGAACGGCACCACCCCGGTCCGCCGGTGAAACGAGGCTTCCGCAAGGAGCACTCCCGGGCCACCACGCCCAGCCGCCCGCAGGCCCACAGCTCCCCCGCGAGCACCACCTGACCCGAACGGGCCAGGTGGGCAGGGCCGGATGACTCGGATGCCCCAGCCGGCGGGCGGAGCAACCGGGTTGGCCCTACGGTGCGGTGCGAGGGGGTCACCTGAACGGAAGGCTGTTACAGGCATGGCTGGAAAGTTCGAGCTGTACAAGGACGAGAGCGGGATGCACCGCTTCCGGCTCAAGGCGAGCAACGGGACGGTCATCGTCACCGGGGACCCGCACGAGAGCAAGGACGAGTGCCTCAGGAGCATCGAGTCGCTCCGCAAGCTCGCGCCGTACGCGGAGCTCAAGGAGGCGGCCGGGTCGCACTGAGGCGGCGCGGTGCGGGCGCGGGTCGGCGGTGCAAATCGCCGACCCGCGTTCGCTTGTACGACAGATCCCTTTGGCCGGGTGCACGCCGGGCGCGGACAGAACTCTGGCATGCGCGTCGTCATCGTCACCGAATCCTTTCCGCCCGAGGTCAACGGAGTCGCCCACAGCGTGCTGCGGACGGCCGAGCATCTGGTCCGCCGGGGCCACCAGCCACTCGTCGTCACCCCCGCACCCGCGCGGGGCGCCACGTGCCCGCCGCACACCTTCGGCGGCTCCGAAACGGTGGAGCTGCCGGTGGTGCGCATTCCGTCGGTGCCGCTGCCCGGGTACCCGCAGGTGCGGATCGCGCTGCCGAGCCGGCAGTTGGCGGCCGCCGTCGCCGGGCACCGGCCGGACATCGTGCACCTGGCCAGCCCGTTCGTGCTCGGCGCGCGCGGGATGCAGGTCGCGGCCCGCCTCGGCGTCCCCGCCGTGGCCGTCTACCAGACCGACCTCGCCGGGTACGCGCACGCCTACCGGGCCGGGCGGGGCCTCGGGGAGGCGGCCGCCTGGCGGCGGATCCGGGCCGTGCACCGGGCCGCGGCCCGGACGCTGGCGCCGTCCACGCCCGCCGCCCAGGACCTCACCGCGCACGGGGTGCCCCGGGTGCAGCTGTGGCCGCGCGGGGTGGACTCGGTGCGGTTCCACCCCCGGCACCGGGACGAGGCGCTGCACCGGGCGCTCGCCCCGGGCGGCGAGGTGCTGGTCGGGTACGTCGGACGGCTGGCGCCCGAGAAGCGGGTCGACCTGCTGGCCGCCGCGTCGGCCCTGCCCGGGGTGCGGGTGGTGGTGATCGGGGACGGGCCGTCCGGGCCCGGGCTGCGGGCCTCGATGCCCGGCGCGGTCTTCCTCGGCCGCCGGACCGGCGAGGAACTGGCCCGCTGTTTCGCGACCCTGGACGTGTTCGTGCACACCGGCCCGCTGGAGACCTTCTGCCAGACCATCCAGGAGGCGATGGCGAGCGGCGTGCCGGTGATCGGCCCGGCCGCCGGCGGCCCGCTGGACCTGGTCGCGCACCACCGGACGGGCCTGCTGGTGCCGCCCCGGGACGGCGCCGCGGTGGCCCGGGCGGTGGCGGAACTGGCCGCCGACCCCGGGCGGCGGGCCGCGTACGGGCGCGCCGGACGGGCCAAGGTGACCGCGCGGACCTGGGAGGCGGTCGGCGACCTGCTGCTGCGGCACTACGCGGAGGTCCTCGCCGAGCGCCGGGGCACACCGGTGGCTCCCCCTGCCGCTCCCCCGGCGGTCGTCGAGCCGGTCGCCGTCGTGGAGGAGCTGCCGGCATGACGGACACCGCCGACCGCGAGCCACTGACCATCGTGCGGCTCGCGAACTTCGTCACCCCGGTCTCCGGGGGCCTGCGCACCGCGCTGCGCCACCTCGGCGCCGGCTACCTGGCCGCCGGGCACCGGCCGGTGCTGATCGTGCCCGGGGAGCGGCGCAGCGAGGAGGAGTGCGAGCAGGGCCTGGTGGTCACCCTGCCCGGGCCGGTGCTGCCGGCCAGCGGCGGCTACCGGGTGCTCACCGACCGGCGGGCGGTGGCCGCCGAACTCACCCGGCTGAAACCCGACCGGCTGGAGGTGTCCGACCGCACCACGCTGCGCTGGACCGGCAGTTGGGCCCGGCGGCACGGCGTCCGCTCGGTGATGGTGTCGCACGAGAGCGCCGTCGGGCTGCTGCGCGCCTGGGGGCTGCCCCGCCCGCTCGCCGACGCGGCCGCCGACCGGCTCAACGCGGCGACGGCCCGTACGTACGACGCGGTGCTCTGCACCACCGACTGGGCGGCGGCGGAGTTCCGGCGGATCGGCGTGCCCAACCTGGTCCGGGCCCCGCTCGGCGTGGACCTGGACGCGATGCGCCCGCTGCCGCCGGCCGCGCGGGCCCGGGAGCGGGCACGGTACTGCGGGCCGGACGACGTGCTGCTGGTGCTCTGCTCCCGGCTCTCGGCCGAGAAGCGGCCCGAACGGGCCGTCGAGGCGCTGGCCGCACTGCGGGCCCGGGGGCTGCCGGCCGTCCTGGTGGTGGCCGGGGCCGGACCACTGCGGGACCGGCTGGCGGCCCGGGCGGAGCGGCTGCGACTGCCGGTGCGCCTCCTCGGGCACCTGGGCCGGCGGGAGGAACTGGCCCGGCTGCTGGGCTGCGCGGACGTGGTGCTCGCGCCCGGGCCGGTGGAGACCTTCGGGCTCGCCGCGCTGGAGGCGCTGGCCTGCGGGACTCCGGTGGCGGTCAGCCGCTCCTCCGCGCTGCCCGGTCTGATCGGCCTGGCCGGGATGGCCGCCGCCGACACCGGGGCCGGATTCGCCTCGGCGGTACGGGAGTTGCTGGCACGCCCGGAGCAGGCGCGGCGGGCCGGCGCCCGGGCCCAGGCCGAGCGGTACGGCTGGCCGGCCGCGGTGGCCGCGTTCCTCGCGGCCCACAGCGTTCGGAACCCCGGCATGCGGAACCCCGGCGTGCGCAACCCCGGTGCGGTGGAGGAGGGTTGGGATGAGCGTGCTCGGCACCGGGCGTGACCGGTCCGCGGACGGCCGCCCGGCCACCAGCGGGCCGGTGCGGTTCGTCGCGCTCGGGGACTCGCTGACCGAAGGGGTCGGGGACCCGGTCGGCGAGGGGTGGCGCGGCTGGGCCGCCGTCCTGGCCCGGTCGCTGGCACCCGAGGGCGGCGTCGAGTTCACCAACCTGGCGTGCAGCGGCGCCCTGACCGCCGATCTGACGAATCGTCAACTCCCCGCCGCACTGGCACTGCGGCCGCGGTTCGCGGCCGTGGTGGTCGGCGGCAACGACACCCTACGGGCGGGCTTCGACATCCGGCGCACCACCCTGGAGCTGGACGCCACCCTGGGCGAACTCTCCAGCCACGGCGCCGTCCTGCTGACCGCCTGCCTGCCCGATCCGGGCACCCTGCTCCGCCTGCCCGCGCCGCTGGCCCGACCGCTGGCGCGGCGGATGCAGGCCGTCAACACCGTCGTGCACGCCCTCGCCGCCCGGCACCGGGCGGTGCACCTGCACATCGCCGAGCTGCCCTGGTGCGCGCAGCGCCGGCTGCTCAGCGTCGACCGGCTGCACCCCAGCGCCGAGGGCCACCACCTGATCGCCCGCCGGTTCCACGAACTGCTCGCCGCCGCCGGCCACCCCCTCGGCCCGCCGCCCGTCGACACCCCCGCCGAGGCTCCACCCGGCCGGGCCGCCGACCTGTGGTGGATGGCCACCCAGGGCACCCGCTGGGTCGCCGCCCGCAGCACCGACCTGCTGCCCGGGCTGCTCGCCCTGGCGGCGGCCGAAGGCCTCGCCCGGCTGCGCGGGTCCAGCGGGCGGCACGACGAGCAGATGGCCCGCGCGGCGGCCCAGGCCCTCGCGTCACTGGGGTGAGGCGGCGCGGGCTCGGCTAGGGCGTGTCTGACAATTCCCGCCGGGCGCGCGACGCTCCCCCAGCCTGGCGGCCGGGAGGTGCCCCCAGGCATCCCGCCTGGACGCACCGGCGAAACGTCCAAGTACGGCCCAGTACGAGGACGCTTCGCCGGCACGCCCAGCCGGGCGCCCACCGCCGCGCGCTGATCCGACGCGAATTGTCAGACACGCCCTAGGACGGCTCGTGGGGGGAACCATGAAAGGGGTCCGCCGAGTCGTCGGGGGAACACGGCCTTCGAACCGGGCCTGACGGAGGGAGCAGCGGTGGACGCGTCATCCGGGAGCGGGCGGGAGTTGCTGGCGGCGGCGGGGGTGCTGTTCCCGGACGAGCGGGGGCGGGTGCTGGTGGTGCGGTTGCCGTACGACCGGAAGCATCCGGTGGCGATCCCGGGCGGCGGGTGGGAGCCGCAGGACCGCTCGCCCCGGGAGACCGCGCTGCGCGAGGTGGTGGAGGAACTCGGGTTCACGCCCCGGCTGGGGCCGCTGGCCTGCGTCGACTGGACGCTCGACCACTTCCGGCCGCCGATCGCCGCGTACCTGTACTGGGCGCAGCCGCTCACCGCCGAACAGGCCGCGGCGATCCGGCCGGACGCGGCGGAGGTCGGCGGCTGGGCCTGGCTGACCCCAGAACAGGCGGGCCACGCGCTGCCGCCCCTGCTGTCCCGCCGGGTCACGGCCTGCCTGCGGGCGCCGCGGTCGGCCGGTCCGCTGGAGCTGGAGGACAGCAGGCCCGTGGGGCACACCCTCGACCACCTGCCGGCGGACGAACCGCCGCCCGCGTACACCGGGCTGGCCGACGCGCCCGCCCTGGGCTCCGCCCCCGGCGGGCCCGGGTACGAGCCGCCGATGGACCGGGCCACCTACATCGCCACCCGCCCGCGGATCCGGGCCAAGGCGCGGGCCCTGTTCACCGACGACGCCGGGCGGGTCCTGCTGGTCCGGCTGCGGCCGTGGGACGGGCCGCGCGGCCGGGTGCCGTACTGGACGCTGCCGGGCGGCGGGATCGAGGCGGACCGGGAACTGCCCAGGGCGGCCGTCCGACGCGAGATCCGCGAGGAACTCGGCTGGGAGGTCGAACCGGGGCGGCTGCTGGCGCTGGACTGGCAGCCCGGGGCGGCCGCCGACCCGGAGGCCGACCCGGCGACCGGGCGGGACACCGCCGTGCTGGTGTCCGTGTTCGACGGGGGCACGGTGACGGAACGGATGCTCGGTTCGATCGCGCTGCCGGAGGAGGAGCTGGTGGAGTGGCGGCTCTGCGGCCCCGCCGAGGCACGGGCGCTGCTGACCGGCCCGTCCTGGGCCCGGACGGCCGCCGCGCTGGCCGCGCGGGAGCGGGCGGGCGGGCCGGCCGAGCTGGTGCGCGGACGCGCCGCCGGGTAGCGGCGGGCGGGCGGGTCGAGCGGGTTCAGGAGGGTTCAGGAGGGTTCAGGAGGGTTCAGGAGGGCGCGGCAGGGGGACCGGCCGGTCGGGCGGGGCTGTTGGGCAGGGCGGACAAGGCCGGGTCGGGTGGGTCACACTGGGGCCATGCAGAACGGGATCACGCAGCACGGGATCACGGAGGCACTGGCCGGCCGCCGGGTGGCGTCGGTCAGCGGCGGCGACCGACTGGACCTCACCCTCGACGGACCGGTGACCGTCCGGGTGGCGCACGAGTTCCGCCTCGCCGCGCCCTCCTTCACCGCCCCGGCGGAGGTCGAGCACTACTTTCCGGCGCTGACCGTCCGTCCGACCGGCACCCTGCTCGCGCTCGTCGGCCGGACCGTCGACACCGCCGAGATCACCCTCGCCGGCGGCCTGGAGCTGGCCTTCGCGGAGGGCGGCGCGCTGTCCGTCCCGCCGCACGCGCAGCTCGCGCCGTGGAGTGTGGAGACCGCCGAGGGGGCGGTGTGTGCGGGGCTGCCGGGCGGCGAGGTCCGGTGGACGGCGCCCGGCGCGGCCTGAGCCGGCGCCGGGCCGACGCGTCGTCCGGTCGGACTCTCCGGCCTGTCCGAGCTTTTCGAGCTGTCCGCCTGTCCGACCTGTCAGACCTCCAGGTCGGCCTCGATCCTGGTGAGCTGGTGGCGGGCCATCGCCAGGTTGGCCCGCGCCTTGTCCAGCGCCAGGTAGAGGAAGAGGCCCTTGCCGGTGCGGCCGGCGAGCGGCCGGATCAGGTGGTACTGGCTGCTGAGGGTGATCAGGATGTCCTCGATCCCGTCCTGTAGGCCGAGCATGTCCATGGTGCGCATCTTGGCGCGGACCACGTCGGTGTTCCCCGCCGCGGCCACGTTGAGGTCCAGCCCGCCGGGGCCGTCGAGGGTGGCGAGCGCCATTCCGCTGTTGTAGTCCACGAGTGCCGCGCCGATGGCGCCCTCGATGCTGGTCATGGCCTGCTTGAGCGCGCCGGCTGCGTCGGTCATCTGGGTAACTCCCTTTCGGTGGTGGGGTGCTGAGGTGATAGGTGCGATCGGCCGGGGGCCTGGCTGGTCAGGCCGGTCAGGCCGGGTCGCGGGGGTCCTTCGGCAGGAGGCTGTCGCTGAGCAGCCCGGCAATCCGCTGGGCCGAGCGGCGGGCCTCCAGGTGCAGCCGGCCGACGTTGACGTCCGGGTGCGCCAGCAGGGCCAGCACGCAGCTGCCCCCGGCCGCGTAGGTGGCGACGTAGCCGTGCTCGCCGCGCACCAGCGACTCGCGGAACTCGCCCTGGCCGGTGGTGTCGGCGAGCCGTTGGGCCAGCGACAGCGAGGCCGCCGTCATCGCGGCCAGGCCGGAGGGTTCCGCCCCGTGGGTGTCGTGCGCGACCAACAGGCCGTCCACGCTGGCCACCAGGCCACCCGCGAGGTGCGGGACGCGCTGCTTGACGGCGCGGAGCTCGGCGAGCAGTTCGGTCTCCAAGGCGATCAGTTGTCTCCTTCCGACACGCTGCTTGAGCACCCGCCTCATGGCCGGGACGGCGGGGTCGCGGGTGGAGAGTGGTTCAAAGTCGGGCCTCCAGAAGGGTTCGGACCCGGGTCAGCAGCGCGATGTCCGGGTCGGGGACGGCCAGCGGCGGGTGGGCCGCTGCCGTGGTGGGCGGGCGATCGGAGCGGGCGGGGGCCACGGGACCGGACGGCGTGGCGCCGGTGAGGGTGGCGCCGGGGACCCGGCGGTGCAGGCCTCCTCCCGGCGGGCGAGCGGGGGCCGGCGCCTCGGCTTCCGCGACGGGCGCCGCGGGCCCCGGCGCCCCAGGTGCCACGGGCGTCACCGGTGCCACAGGTGTCGCGGGTGTCGCGGCGCTCGGTGCCACCGCCGACGCGGCCGCCGGTGCGGCGTGCCGCGGGGCGTCGAGCAGCCCGGCGGCGGCCAGGCGGCGGACGTCCGCCGTGACGCCGAAGCCGGACCGGCCGAGCAGGCGCGCCAGGTCCGCCGGGGTTCTTCGGCCGTCGGCGTGGTCCAGCAGTTCGCGCCGGCGGCGGCCGGGCGGGCGGTGCGACGGCCGTGGGACCGGCACCACCGGGCGGACCGGCGCGGTGTCGAGCTGCGGCCAGGGCCAGATGCGTTCCAGCAGCCGGCCCCGGCGCTCGACCTCGCGGCGCAGCCGGCCGGGGTCGACCGTGGCCACCGGGCCCAGCCAGTGCCGGGCGTCGGACTCGAACCGCCAGACGCCGCCGGTCCGGTCGGCGAGGACGAAGAACGCGGCGTCGAAGAGCGTGCCCAGGTGGCCGAGTTCGAGCTCGCCCCGGGTGAGCAGCCGCCGTTCGACCAGTGCCTCACCGACCCGGGCGCGCGGGCCGTCGAGCCGGAGCAGCTCCGCCCACTGCCCGGGGGTGATCCGGCCGCAGCCGGTGAGGAGTTCGGCCAGGCCGGGCGCGCGCGGGGAGTCGGCGTGCGCCACCTGGCCGTCGACGAGGTGCAGGCTGCCGAGCGGGCCGCACAGGGCGCCGGTGGCGCGGCGGGCGGCGAGCAGGCCGAGGGCCTCGCCGGGGGTCTGCGGCGTGGCGGGCGGGCGGACGGCGGCGGGCGCGGCGTTCATCGGGGCCACCGCCCGGTGGAGCGCGGGCGGCGGGGGCGGCCCGTCCGGCGTGCTGGCCGAAACCCGATGGCCGCGATGGGCGTCCCGCTCACCCCAGCACCAGTTCCTCGGCGAGCGCCTGGAGGCGGTAGCGGGCGGCGGCGAGGTTGCCCTGGGCACGGTCGAGCCAGAGGTGGAGGACGAGGCGGCTGTCGAAGACGGTGTCGATGAAGCAGATGAGGTGGTAGCTGCGGCCGGCGGTGACGATGACGTCCTGTAACGGCGACCGCCGGTCCTCCGCCCCGGTGAAGGTCTGGCTCTCAACGGCCGCCCGTACCAAGTCGGTTGTCTCGGCGGCCGCGGTCTCGTGGTCACCGGTCGGGCACTCGCCGAGGCTGCCGAGTGCGAGTCCACTGCTCCAGTCGACCAGGCTCGCGGAGCGTGCCCCGGAGATCGACATCGCTCCGGCGAGGCATTCGTCGATACCCGGCACACCGGCTCCTTCGAGGGGGTCTGGGCAGCCGGGCGCAGCACGGCACGGCCGGGCCGCCACCAGCAGTGGCGGGCTCGACACGGAAGGCTACTGCCGGATTCCATATGACGAACATTCCAATGGCATATTCACATCAGTAGCGTCCACTTCCGGCCAAGGTGTGACAAGGCGTCAGCCACCGCTGCCGGGCGAACCCGCTGGCCCGGGGACGGTCGCGGACCGCAGCCCACCGCCACCCGCCGACCACCTGGCAGGGGAGCTTGGCCGAGAACCGGCCGCACGCCGACTGCCGCCGGAGCCCCGGGCATGACGAAGGGGCCCGTTCCGCTGGACGGAACGAGCCCCTTCGGGTGGAGCGCCAGGCCCGGGTCGCACGGACTCTTCCTACTGAAAGTAGGACGTGCTCTGGTAGCACCGCTGACGCCTGCTCGGGAGTTTGTTTCCCTCCCGACGAGAAGAACATTAGCAGGTCATCACGCCTGCTCAGAAACCGGATGGAGGAACGGGACCGGACCCGGCGGAACTGCGGCGACCCACCCCCGGCGCGAAGGGCGGTCAGGGCAGCAGCGCCCGGTAACCCGCGATCAGGGCGGTGAGGCCCAGCTCGAAGGCCCGGTCGGCGCGTTCGCGGCCGGCGGGGACGGCATCGAGGGCGTCGGCCAGGCGCGGGGTGGCGTCACGGTCGACGGCGTCGACCATGACGTCCGGGGCGACCAGGTCGAGGGCGGAGCCGAGGATGAAGCTCTCCAGGGCGGTGATCACGCCCATCACGTCCCGGGCGGCGAAGCCCGCACCCTCCAGGGTGGCGACGGCACGCTCGTACAGCTCGTGCATGAACGGTTCGGCGAGCGGGGCGGTGGCGAGCAGGCGGACGATGCCGGGGTGTTCGGCGAAGGCGTCCCGGTAGGCCTGCGCCCAGGTGCGCAGCGCCGCGTCCCAGCGCTGGTCCCACATCGACTGCTCGCCGATGGTGCGGACGAGTTCGGCGCGCATCAGGGCGACGATCTCGGCCCGGCCGGCGACGTGGTGGTAGAGCGCGGAGGGGCTGACCTTGAGGGCGCCGGCGAGGCCGGGGATGGTGAGGTCGCCCGACTCGTCGACCAGCCGCAGCGCGGTGTCGACGATGCGCTGCCGGTCCAGCAGGGGTGTGCGCGGCCTGGCCATGCCGGTTCCTCGTCTTTCGGGGAGTTTTTCGGGGAGCCCTTCAGGGAGCCTTCCGGAGAACCCTCAAGATCATCGTTACCCAAGCGTTACTGAATGGCTTTCAATAAAACTCTTCCGCACCCGCCGGTGCCGCGCCTACGGTAACCGAACCCCATTCGGTTTAGGCAGGTCGCCCTCGTCGCCTGCCGCGACCCGGAGAGGACGCTCCCCCATGCGTGCCGACACGATCTTCACCGGCGGCCGGATCCACACCGGAGACCCCGCCCACCCCGCCACCCACGCCCTCGCCGTCACCGCCGGGCGGATCACCGCCCTCGGCGACGCGGCGCTCGCCCTGCGCGACGACCGCACCGAGACCGTCGACCTGGCGGGCGGCGCCCTGCTGCCCTCCTTCGGGGACGGCCACCTCCACCCGCTGATCGGCGCCATCGGGCTGCGCGGCGTGCCGGTGCGCGACTGCACCAGCCTGGAGGAGGTCGTCGAGGCCGTCCGCACCTGGGCCGCCCGGCACCCCGAGGCCGAGTGGATCACCGGGGACGCCGTCGACCCGTGGCTCGCCGAGGGCGGCCTGTTCGACGCCCGGCTGCTCGACGCCGCCGTCCCCGACCGGCCCGTCCTGCTGCGCACCATGGACCACCACACCGGCTGGGCCAACAGCGAGGCGCTGCGCCGCGCCGGGTACGGGCCGGACACGCCCGACCCCGTGGGCGGCGAGATCGTCCGCCGCCCGGACGGCGCCCCGCTCGGCACCCTGCGCGAGTTCGGCGCCCTCAATCCCGTCCTCGCGCTCGTCCCGCCGCTCCCGCTCGCCGAGCAGGTCGCCGCCCTGCGCGAGACCACCGCCGCGCTCGCCGCCGCCGGGCTCACCTGGCTCCAGGACGCCTGGATCGAGCCCGCGCAGGTCGACACCTGGCTCGCCGCCGTCGCCGAGCACGACCTGCCCGTCCGGGCCGGGCTCGCGCTGCTGCTCGAACCGGACGGCTGGCGCGCACGGCTCCCCGCCCTGGCCGCCGACCGGGAGCGGGTCGAGGCCGGCGGGCGCGGCCGGCTCACCGCCCGGGCGGTCAAGTTCTTCGCCGACGGCGTCGTCGAGTCCGGGACGGCCGCCCTGCTGGCGCCCTACAGCGACTGCCCGCACTCCCACGGCGTCGCCAACTGGACCGGCGCCGAACTGGCCGACGCCGTCACCGCCGTCGACGCGCTCGGCTTCCAGCCGCACATCCACGCCATCGGCGACCACGGAGTCCGGATCGCCCTGGACGCCGTCGAGGCCGCCACCCGCCGCAACGGCCTGCGCGCCCGCCGCCCGGTGATCGCCCACGTCCAGCTCGTCGACCCGGCCGACCTGCCCCGCTTCGCCGAACTCGGCGTGATCGCCAACTTCGAACCGCTGTGGGCCCAGACCGACCCGCTGATGACCGAACTCACCCTCCCCCGGCTCGGCCCCGAGCGCGGCGCCCGGCAGTACCAGATCGCCGCCCTGCTGCGCGGTGGCGCCCGGGTCTCCTTCGGCAGCGACTGGCCGGTCACCCGTTACGAGCCGCTGGCCGGTCTCGCCACCGCCGTCACCCGGCAGACCCCGGACGGCCTGCCGGCCGGCGGCTGGCTGCCCCAGGAGCGGATCGGCCTCACCGAGGCACTCGCGGCGTACTCGGCGGGCGTCGCGCACCAGGCCTTCGAGGAGACGGAGTGGGGCGTGCTGCGCCCCGGGATGCGGGCCGACCTGGTGCACCTGGCGGCCGATCCCTACGCAGTGCCGGCCGCCGAGCTGGCCGCCGTCCCGGTGGCCGGGACCTGGCTCGGCGGCCGACGCACGCACTGACCCCCCGGGATCCCCCCCCCCGTACCCGCCCGCCGGAACGCCCCCCACGGCGTCCGCTCCCCCCGTCGACCGCCCGCACCCGATCGGCGGCCGACCGCTCTACCCTCGTCCGTACGACCCCAGGAGAGCTCCCCCATGACTCTGCCCTCCGACGCGGCCTCCCCGACCGCACCCGGCTCCCCCCGCACCGGCCCCGACACCGGCCGCGCCGGACCCAGCGCCGGGCCCGGCACCACCGGGCCCGGCACCGCAGCCGCCGGCTCCACCGGCCCCGCCCGCCTGGAAGGCGGCGTGCTCGGCACCGGCGACATCGTCTTCTTCGTCGTGGCCGCCGCCGCACCGCTGACCGTGATGGCCGGCGTGGCGCCGTTCGCGATCGCCTTCGGCGGCATCGGCACGCCCGTCGCCTACCTGGCCACCGGCGTCATCCTGGCGCTCTTCGCGGTCGGCTTCACCACCATGACCGCGCACATCCGCAACGCCGGCGCGTTCTACGCCTACGTCACCCGCGGCCTCGGCCGCCCCGCCGGGCTCGGCGCCGCGCTGCTCGCGGTGCTCTCGTACAACGCCATCCAGATCGGCATGTACGGCGCCTTCGGCTTCTTCGCCCACACCACCGCCGCCGACCTGCTCGGCCTGGACCTGCCCTGGCCGGTCTGGGCGCTGCTCGGCGTCGCGGTGGTCTGGCTCCTCGGCTACCGCTCGATAGACCTCGGCGCCAAGGTGCTCGGCGCGCTGCTGATCGCCGAGACCGGCATCCTGCTCGTACTCGCCGTGGCGGTGCTGGTGCGCGGCGGCGCGCACGGGCTCGACCTGTCCTCGTTCGCCCCGCACAACGTGTTCTCCGGGGGCATGGGCGGGGTGCTCGGGCTCTCCTTCGCCGCGTTCATCGGCTTCGAGGCCACCGCCATCTACCGCGAGGAGGCCCGCGAACCACGGCGGACGGTACCGCGCGCCACCTACGCGGCGATCGCCTTCCTCGGCCTCTTCTACACCTTCATCACCTGGATGATCGTGCAGGCCTTCGGCGCCACCGAGGCCGTCGCGACCGCCACCGCCGACCCGGCCGGGATGTTCTTCACCGCGATGACCGACTACGTCGGCGCGTGGGCCACCGACCTCCAGCGGGTGCTGATCGTGACCAGCCTGCTCGCCGCGCTGCTCGCCTTCCACAACACCATCACCCGCTACGGCTACGCCCTCGCCACCGAGCAGGCCGCCCCGGCCGCACTCGGCCGGGTCCACCCGCGCCACGGCTCCCCGTGGATCGGCGGCATCGCGCAGTCGGTGCTGGCGGCGGTGGCCGTCGTGGTGGCGGCGCTGATCGGGGCCGACCCGTACAACCAGTTCTTCCTCTGGGTGAACTCCCCCGGCGTGGTCGGCATCCTGGTGCTGCAGGCGCTCGCCGGGCTGTCCGTGTACGCCTTCTTCCGCCGCAATCGCGAGGCGGCCGCGAGCGCCGGGGTGTTCCGGACGGTCGTGGCGCCGGTCGCCGCCACCGTGCTGCTGTGCGGGGCGACGGCGCTGGTGGTGTGGCGGCTCGACCTGTTCACCAATGCCGGGCCGGAGGTCAACTGGCCGCTGGTGGCGATCGTGCCGGTCGTGTTCCTGACGGGCGTCGCCATCGCGCTGCGGCTGCGGGCGCGGCGGCCCGAGGTGTACGCCCGGCTCGGGACGTCGGAGGTCGACGCGGGCTGAGCGGGCGGCGCCGCCGCAGGGCCGGCCCACCTCCTCAGGCCTGGCCCGACCGCCGCACACCCGGTCGGCGCACACCCGACCGCCGCACACCCGGCCGGCGGCCTCAGGCCTGGCCGACCGCCTCGGCGAGCAGCCGGTAGGAGTCGAGGAGGGCGGCGCGGTCGTAGGTGCTGGTGGTGACCAGGAACTCGTCCGCGCCGCTGCGCGCCACCAGGGCGGCGAGTTCGGCGGCGGCCCGCTCCGGGGTGCCCGCGATGTGGCCCTTCAGCGACTGCTCGTAGGCGGCCTGCTCGCGCGGACTCATCGGCCGGGCCAGGATCTCGGCGGCGGGCGCCAGCGGCGGGAACTCGCCGTGGGTGCGGGAGTACGCGCCGGACCACGCCTCCGGGACGAGCAGCTCCCGGGCCCGGTCGGCGCTCTCGGCGACCGCGACCGTGCCCGAGACCACCACGTACGGCTCGGCGGCCTGCGCCGAGGGGCGGAACAGGCTGCGGTAGCGGTCGATCGCCGCGAGCATCCGCTCCTCTCCCCGGGCGGCGGCGATGACCAGCGGCAGCCCGGCGTCGGCGGCCAGGTCGGCGCCCGCGCCGGTGGCCAGGACGAAGGCGGGCACCCGCAGGCCCTCGGCCGGGCGGGCGTGGACGCCGGGGTGGGCCCGCTGCGAGCCGTCGAAGTAGCCGAGCAGTTCGACCAGCTGGGCGCCGAAGTCGTCCGCGGAGTCCTTCTCCCGGCCCAGCGCCCGCCGCACGCCGTCGGTGAACCCGACCGAGCGGCCGAGCCCCATGTCGATCCGGCCGGGGAAGAGCGAGGCGAGCACCCCGAACTGCTCGGCCACCACCATGGGCTGGTGGTTGGGCAGCATCACCCCGCCCGTGCCGACCCGGATCCGGGTGGTGGCCGCCGCCACCGCCGCGGCGAGCACCGTCGGCGCCGATCCCGCGACCCCGGGCACGCCGTGGTGCTCGGAGACCCAGAAGCGGTGGTACCCGAGCCGCTCGGCCTCGCGGGCGAAGGCCACCGTGTCCCGCAGCGCCTGCGCCGGCTCCTCGCCCCGTCTGGTCCGGGAGCGGTCGAGGACGGAGAGCCTGGTGATGGGCGCAGCGCTGGTCACGCGGTGGACAACGCCCGCCGCCGAGCCGAGCATTCCCCCACCACCACGCCCCGGATACGGAGGGGCCCCGGTCAGTCCGTGACGGCGAAGCCCTGTGCCGCGCCCAGCCGGTGCAGCGAGTCCTGCCCGGGGATCCCGTCGGCGGCGGCGTCGGTGTACCCGCACCGGCGCTGCCACCCGGCGTAGGCGGTGACCGTCAGGCTGCCGAACGAGCCGTCCACCCAGCGCTGTTCGAGCAGCCCCTCGTCCGCGAGGGCCTGCTCGACGATCGCCACCTCGGCGCCGTACGTCCGGTGCCCCTGTTCGGCGCCGGGGTCGGTGCGGGCGGCCGCCACGATGTGCGCGAGCGACACCGTCCGGGGACCGGGCAGGTAGCCGAGCAGCCGCCGCAGCGAGCTCTCCCCCGGCACGCCGTCCGCCGCCTGGCCGGAGTAGCCCAGGCTCTGCTGGTAGTCCGCGTAGTTCTCGGTGTCCGCGTCGCTCCAGTTCGGCCCGGGGCCGGAGCGGTAGTGGGCGCCGAAGCCCTGGGCGACGAGCCCCCGGCCGACCACGGTGACCTGGTAGCCCTGGGCGCCGTAGCCGTACGGGAGGCCGTTGATGGTGGTCTGGTACCGGGCCGGGGTCGGGTCCGCCGGGGGCACCGGGGGGTGCTGCGAGGGCGAGGGGATCGGGGTGCCGGGGCCGGCCGTGAAGTCGGGCCAGGAGCCGGGGTCGGTGTGGTCGTTGAACGGGACGTGGGCGTGTGCGTACCAGCCGCCGCTGGCCTCCCACACCTGCTCGTCGCGGTGGCTGGTGAAGTCGGCCGGGCGGCCCATCGGCCAGACGTCGGGCACGCCCCAGGAGGCGATCCAGGCGTGGATCCGGTCCCAGCCCGCGCACGGGGTGTCGACCAGCCGCGCGTACACGGTGCCCTGGTAGTTGCAGTAGGGGAAGAACACCGCCTCGATCTGGATCACCACGCGCCCGGCCCGGTTGGTGCGGGTCGGGCTCGTCGTCGGGCTGAGCAGGCTCTTCGAGCGGGAGTCGGCCGGGAACAGCTGGGCGATCCGGCCGCTGAACGGGTCCCAGATGAGGTGTGGCGCGTCGCCGGCGCCGCTGCCGGTGAAGTAGCTCACCAGGTCCTCGTAGGTGCACCAGTCCTGCGGCGCGGCGGCGGTCGCGTTGCGGTCCCAGGTGATGTGGGCGATGGCCCTCGGGGGGTACTGCTGGTCGGTCGGCGCGTGGTCGCCGAGGTCGTGGATCTCGGCACCGGGCAGCCACAGGTCGGACATGCGGTCTCCTCCAGGCGGCGAACGGACGTCGTTGCGGGTATCGGCAGGTTCGCCCTCCGGATTGACCCCAACGGCGCAATACACGGCAATGAACCACCCATGCTCGCGCGCCCGTTCGGATCTGTAACGGGAATTCGTCCTCGCGTACGGACCCGGAGGCCCGCACCGCGTGCCACCGGACCCGCGCTCCGCCCTGCCCGGAAGGAAGCCCGAGAGGCTCCGGAAAGCCGTCGGGCGGGGGCGCATTCCACCCCGCCGCAGCCGCTCTGTCAATCGTTGACTTCGGAACTGGTCTAGTCCACGGTGGTGCGCGAAAAGCACTCATACCGTCATCACCGCCACGATTCTGACGAACCGACGGAGATTCCACCGTTATGCAACGAGTCTGCCTCGCCCTGCCCACCATGCGATCCTGCCCCGACACCATCGTGGAACTCGCCGAGGAAGCGGCCTACGCCGTCGCGAACTTCGACGTCGAGGTGCACCTCCTCATCCTCGACACCACCGACGCCGTCCAGTTCGCGAAGAACGCGGGCGCCGTGGCCGCCCTGGAGCCCACCCCCGGCGTGGTCGTCCACCACCTCGGCAACGCGCAGCAGCGGGAGTTCCTGCGCCGGGTCGCCGAGCGCTCCGGCGCCGCCGACCCCGGACTGCTGCTCGACATGATGCTCCCGCCGGCCGTCGCGTACGGCTCCTGCGTCAACCGGCTCTTCCTGGGCGCGGCCGCCCTGGGCTGCACCTCGGCGCACCTGCGCAACGACGACGCCGACTTCCAGGTCGTCGACGGTCGGAAGATCTTCCCGATCCACCACGAGCTGCTCTCGATCGGCCGACCGGCCGGCGAGGCGGCGGCCAGCGTGACCCGCTCCGAGCTCGACCCGGCCGACGCCGATAAGCCGGTGATGCTGGTCAGCGGCTCCTTCATCGGCGAACTCAACGTGGACATCAGCGAGATCCACGAGTTGGACCCGGACATCTACCGCGACGTGGTGCGCCTGTGGACCCCGCCGGTGTGGCCGGAGGAGGACCGGGACGCGATGGTGGACGTCTCCTTCAAGGGCGCCGGCTCCGAGCCGTTCACCACCGACGAATCCGTCCTCGGCGTGCCCGACATCTGGGACGTCTACATGTGCAACATCGCCCTGGACCACCGGGCCTACGAGGTGCTGCCGCTGCTGCCCTCGGTCAAGACCATCGGCAGCGACTACGCCCTGCTGCACGCCATGGTCCACTCCCGGCTGCCCGGCGTCGTCCACAACCGCCACATCGTCAACTACTACACGCCCGAACGCCGCATCGGCGCCGGCTTCATCTCCTACCAGATGCGGTTCGTCAAGTTCCTGCTCTCGATGCTGTACCTGTACCCGGTCTACGGCGGGATGATCGACCTCGGCCGCGAGCTACTGGACGAGCGGCACGGGCTGAAGATCGAGCCGATCCTCGACCTGGTGCGGGGCAGCGTCGACTGGGACCGGGCCGGGAACGAGCACTGCCTGGACGTCCTGGACCGCTCCTACCGCAAGCTGGGCGGCAAGTACACCGAGCTCGCCGACGCGGTGGCCGAGCAGCGCCAGCAGCTCCTGGACGAGGCGCAGGAGGACGCCGAGCGCTGGGCGGTGCTGATGGGAGCCTGGGCGGCGCTGGTGGCCGCCTCCCGCGCGGAAGGGCTCGGCACCGCCTCGGAGGTCGCGGCCGGGTGAGCGAGGACCTCCGGATCCGGCTCCTGGCCGACGGCGACTGGGACGCCGTGGTCGCACTGGAGCACGACGCCTACGCGGCCGACGGCCTGTCGGAGGGCCGGGAGGCGCTGCAGTCCCGCGCCCTCGCCTCGCCGCGGACCTGCTTCGTGCTGGAGCAGGACGGCACCGTCCGCGGCTACCTGCTGAGCCTGCCGTACCCGCCGCTGCGCTGCCCGAGCCTCGACCGGCCGGAGGAGGCGGTGTTCGCGTCGGACAACCTGCACGTGCACGACCTGGTGATCGCCGAGGACCTGCGCGGCCGGGAGGTCGCGCTGGGGTTCATCCGGCACTTCCGGGAGCAGGCGTCCGAGCAGGGCTTCGAGCGGATCTCCATGGTCGCGGTCCGCGGCACCGACATCCTGCTGCGGCTGCTCGGCTACCGCGCCCACCGCGAGGTGACGGTGCCGGCCTGCTACGGCAAGCGCGCCGTCTACATGTCGATGCCGGTGGCGGCCGGCTGACCTTCACTCGTCCACTCGTCCGCTCGTCCACTCGTCCGGAGTAGTCCGGGCTGCGGCACTCACCCCGTCGAGTGATGCTGCTGACGGCTGCGCCCAGCCGCCAGCAGCATCACCACCGACCGAGGGAGAGCGCATGAAGGCCGCCGTCGTCCACGACTTCACCGCGCCGCTGGTCATCGAGGACCGCCCAGTCCCCGAGCCTGCGGCGCACCAGGTCCGGGTCAGGATCGAGGCGTCCGGCCTCTGCCACACCGACATCCACGCCGCCCACGGCGACTGGCCGGTCAAGCCGAACCCGCCGTTCGTGCCCGGCCACGAGGGCGTGGGGATCGTCGAGGCGGTCGGCGAGGAGGTGCGCAACGTCCGGGTCGGCGAACGGGTCGCCATCCCCTGGCTGGCCGACGCCTGCGGGCGCTGCGACCAGTGCGTCTCCGGCTGGGAGACGCTCTGCCTCCAGCAGCACAACAGCGGCTACTCGGTGGACGGCGCCTACGCCGAGTACGCGCTGGCGCACGGCGACTACGTGGTGCCCGTCCCCGACGGCCTCGACCCGCTCGACGCCGCGCCGCTGTCCTGCGCGGGCGTCACCACCTACAAGGCGCTCAAGGTCTCCGGCGCCCGCCCGGGCACCCGGGTCCTGGTCTCCGGCATCGGCGGGCTCGGCCACCTGGCGCTCCAGTACGCGCGGATCTTCGGCGCCGAGACCATCGCGGTCGACGTCACCGACGACAAGCTCGCCCTGGCCCGCGAACTCGGCGCCGACCACGTCCTCGACGCCCGCACCCAGGACGTCGCGGCCGAGGTCCAGGCGCTCGGCGGCGCCCACGCGGCCATCGCCCTCGCCGTCAGCAACGCCTCCTTCCAGGCCGCTTACGGGGCCCTGCGGCGCGGCGGCACGCTCGTGCTGGTGGCACTCCCGGCCGGCGGGAAGCTCGAACTGCCGGTGTTCGAGACCGTGTTGAACGGCACCAGGGTGATCGGCTCGATCGTCGGCACCCGCCAGGACCTCGCCGAGGTCTTCCGCCTGCACGCCCTCGGCCGCACCCGCGTCATTCTTGAGCCCCGCCGCCTGGAGGAGGTGAACGCCTGCTTCGACGAGGTGCTGGGCGGCAAGGTCTCCGCCCGTCTGGTCTTCGACCTGCGCTGAGCGGCCTGCGCTGAGCACGGCCCCGGCCGAGCAGGTGCGCCTGGCATCCGTCCGCCCCCCCCCTTGTCAGGACACAACTCGCGGCCGATCCGCCCCCTCGGCCGGCCCGTTCGGGTACCAGTGGCCCCCGGGTCACGCCCGCCCCGCGTCCGTCCGGGCCCGGTTGCAGTTCCGTCTCCGTTCCGTCCGGTGGGGGGCACGGCGCCGTCCGGTCCGGGATCGTGGGGGCAACGACTCGTGGGGCGGGGGGAGTTGCCATGGGGGACGGCCAGGACTTGGTGCCCGTGGTGGTGGGCGTGCTGATACGGGCGGCCGAGGGGGTGGCAGGCGGCCCGGGGCGGGCGGTCGCGGATCTGGTGCGGGCGCGGCTGCGGGCCACGCCGGAGGGCGCCCGGGCCGTGGACGCGGTCGACGCGAGCCCGGGGGATGCCCGGGCGCGGGCCGGGCTGACCGCCGCCGTCGGCGAACTGCTCACCTCGGACCCGGCGTTCGCCCGGTACCTGGCCACCACCGAACTCGGCCGGCCCGCCGACCCGCCGACCGTCCACCTCCGGGTCGATCCGGCCGTCGCCGGGGCCCAGGCCCGGGCCGCCCGGATCGGCGCCGCCCCCGTCCTCGTCACGCTGGCGCTGATCGTGGTCGCCGCCCTGGTCGCCGTCGGGATCAACCTGGGCTCGCGCCCGCTGCTGCGGCCGGGCGGGCCCGACCTGGCCCACGCCGGGCGGACGCTGCGCGACCCCGCCCAGGTGCAGGGTGTACTGCCCGATCTGCGGGCCATGCCGGGCGGCTGGCAGGTGGAGAGCGGCCCGCAGTCGGGAGCGGGCCCGGGCGAGGACGTGCCCTGTCTGCTCCCGGACGCCTGCGACCAGCAACTCGCGTACGCCACCGTGACGTTCCGTGCCGTGACCACGCACAGCGCACAGTTCACCGTGGTCACCTTCGCCTCCGCCGACGCCGCCGGCCGGGCCTTCGAGGCGATGCTCGCCCACGTCGGCGGCGCCGACGCGGCCGCCGCCGTCCCCCTCCCCTCGATCGGCGACCAGCGGGCCGCCCGGACGCACGGCGCGGAAGGGGCGGAGGCCCTGGTGCGGGTCGGCACCACGCTGCTGTACGTCCGCGATTCGGGCCCGGGCGCCGACGCCGCCATGCCGGTACTGGTTCTGTTCGCCCGCCTGCTGGCCGAACGCGCCCAGCAGGCCGAGGACGGCCGCGAGCCCGACGCCGCCGCCCAGGGGGCCACCGCCTGACCCGGCCGCACCCCCGCCTGCCGCAGCCCCTACCCAACCCGCCGCACCCCGACCGCACCGGTCGCCGGGTGCGGCTGCCGTTGCGCCGGGACACCGGTGGGGCCACCGGTGAGGCCGCGCGACGCCCGCTCCCCCGAATGCATGTATCGCTCTCTTGACTGGCGTCACCAACA
This sequence comes from Kitasatospora sp. NPDC127121, assembly GCF_042677305.1. NCBI lineage: Bacteria > Bacillati > Actinomycetota > Actinomycetes > Kitasatosporales > Streptomycetaceae > Kitasatospora > Kitasatospora sp. NPDC127121. The sequence goes on from NZ_JBHXTQ010000051.1 coordinate 24,033, forward strand.
CGCCATACTGGCCTCACTCCCGCTCGCACGATGAGGTGCCCGCCCATGGAGCTATCCCCCTCCGCGCACGTGGACACGTTCTGCCGCGACCATCTCCCGCCCTTCGACCAGTGGCCCGAACTCCTCTTCGACATACCGGAGTTGGCCTATCCGGACCGACTGAACTGCGCCCAGGCGCTGCTCGACGCAACGATCACCCGGTACGGCCCCGACCGCCGCTGCCTGCTCACCCCGACCGGCCAGTGGACCTACGGCGAACTGCGCGACCACGCCGACCGGGTGGCCCGGCTGCTGACCGAGGACCTCGGCCTGGCCACCGGCAACCGGGTGCTGCTCCGCGGCCCCAACACCCCCTGGCTGGTGGCCTGCTGGCTCGGCGTCCTGAAGGCCGGCGGCGTGGCCGTCAGCACCATGCCGCTGCTGCGGGCCGCCGAACTGACCGGACTGCACCGGATCGCCCGGCCCGCCATCGCCCTGTGCGACCACCGCTACCTGGACGACCTCGCCCGCGCCGAGACACCCGGCCTGCGGGTGCTCCCCTTCGGCGGGCCCGGCCCCCAGGACCTGACCGCCCGCTGCGCCGCCAAGAGCGGCGGCTTCACCGCCGTCCCGACCGCCGCCGACGACGTCGCGCTGATCGCCTTCACCTCCGGAACCACCGGACGGCCCAAGGCCACCCTGCACTTCCACCGCGACGTGCTCGCCAACGCCGACACCTTCTCCCGCCACCTCCTGCGCCCCACCCCCGACGACCTGTTCGCCGGCACCCCGCCGCTCGCCTTCACCTTCGGGCTCGGCGGCCTGGTGGTCTTCCCGCTGCGCGCCGGCGCCGCCAGCCTGCTGCTGGAGCAGGCCACCCCCGAGCAGCTCGCCGAGCAGGTCCACCGGCACCGGGTCGGCGTGCTGTTCACCGCTCCGACCGCCTACCGGGCGATCCTGGCCGCCGGGCTCGCCGACCGCCTGTCCGGCGTACGGCGCTGCGTCTCGGCCGGCGAGCACCTGCCCGCCGCCCTCTGGGAGTCCTTCCACGCGGCCACCGGGCAGCGGCTGATCGACGGCCTCGGCGCCACCGAGCTGCTGCACGTGTTCATCTCCGCCGCCGACGGCGACATCCGCCCCGGCGCGACCGGCCGCCCCGTCCCCGGCTACCGGGCCACCGTCCTCGACGAGCAGGGCCGGCCGGTGCCGGACGGCGTGCCCGGCCTGCTCGCCGTCAAGGGCCCGACCGGCTGCCGCTACCTGGACGACGAGCGCCAGCGCGACTACGTCCGCAACGGCTGGAACCTCACCGGCGACACCTACCTCCGCGACCGGGACGGCTACTTCTGGTACCAGGCGCGCAACGACGACATGATCGTCTCGGCCGGCTACAACATCGCCGGCCCCGAGGTCGAGCAGGCCCTCGCCGCCCACCCCGACGTCGCCGACTGCGCGGTGGTCGGGGCGCCGGACGAACGGCGCGGCACGGTGGTGAAGGCCTACGTGGTGCTGCGCGAGGGCGCGCCCGCCGGGCCGGAGCAGGTGCGGAGCCTCCAGGAGCACGTCAAACGGACCATCGCCCCGTACAAGTACCCGCGCACGGTCGAGTTCGTCACCCGGCTGCCGCGCACCGCCACCGGCAAGCTGCACCGCGCCGAACTGCGCCGGCGGGCCGCGACCGCCCCGGCCAGCGTGGCGATCGAGCGCCGGGTCGAGTGGTCCGACACCGACGCCGCCGGGCACTACCACTTCTCGGCCGTCCAGCGCTGGGCCGAGGCCGCGGAGGCGGCGCTGCTGCGCCGGCTGGGCCTGGCCGAGCTGTTCGGGCGGATCCCCCGGGTGCACTTCGAGGCCGACTACCGCGAGCGGCTCTGGTTCGGCGACCTGGTCCGCACCGAGCTGCGGGTGGTCCGGGTCGGCGGCTCCTCGCTGCACTACGCCTTCGAGGTGCACGGCCCGCAGGGCCTGGCCGCGTCCGGGCGGATGTCGGTGGTGCACGCCGCGCCGAACGCCAAGGGCGCCGAGCCCTGGCCCGCGCCGGTGCGCCGCGCGCTGGCCGAGGCCGGACCGCAACAGCCGGAGGTGGTGCGGTGACCACCGCGGCCCGCACCACCACACCCGCCGCCGCCCGCACCAGCGCGGCCCGCCGCATCGCGGTGATCGGCGCCGGTCCGGGCGGGCTCTACTTCGCCGCACTCGCCAAGCGGTTGGCACCGCACCGGGAGATCACCGTCTTCGAACGCGACGGCCGACAGGACGAGTTCGGCTTCGGCGTGGTGTTCTCCGACGAGACGCTGGACGGCATCGCCCAGGCCGACCCGGAGGTCTTCGCCGCGATCGGCGCCGAGTTCGCCCGCTGGAGCGACATCGACGTGCGCTACGCGGGCGAGGTCCGCACCTGCGGCGGGCACGGCTTCGCGGCACTCGACCGCAACCGGCTGCGCGCGATCCTGCAACGGCGCTGCGAGCAGCTCGCGGTGGACGTGCGCTACCGCGCCCCCGCCCCTCCGGTCGACCGGCTCGCCACCGAGTACGACCTGGTGGTCGCCGCCGACGGCATCCACTCGGGCACCCGCGCGGCCTACGCCGACACCTTCCGGCCCGACCTGGACGAGCGGCACTGCCGCTACATCTGGCTCGCCACCGACAAGGTCTTCGAGGCCTTCACCTTCATCGTCGAGCGGTTCGACTTCGGCACCCTCCAGGTGCACGCCTACCCGTACAGCGCGACCCGCTCCACCTTCATCGTGGAGATCGCCGAAGACGCCTGGCGCCGGGCCGGGTTCGACGCCCTCGCCGCCCGGGAGCCGGCCCGCGGCGAGAGCGACGAGGCCAGCGTGCGGCGCTGCGCGGACCTGCTCGCCGGACACCTGGACGGCCACCGGCTGATCCCGAACGCCTCCCGCTGGATCAGCTTCACCACCGTGCGCAACGCCCGCTGGCGCCACCGCAACGTGGTGCTGCTCGGCGACGCGGCGCACTCCGCGCACTTCTCGATCGGCTCGGGCACCAAGCTCGCCCTGGAGGACGCCCTCGCGCTCGCCGCGAGCCTGCACGAACAACCGGCGCTGGAGCAGGCGTTGGCCGCCTACGAGGCGGAGCGGCGCCCGGTGGTGGAGTCCACCCAGCGGGCCGCGCAGGCGAGCCTGGAGTGGTTCGAGACGGTGGAGCGGCGCACCGGGCAGGGCGCCGACCGGTTCGTGTTCAACCTGCTCACCCGCAGCCGCCGGGTCACCTACGGCAACCTGCGGGCCCGCGACCCCGGCTTCGTCGACGCGGTGGACGCCGCCGCCGGCGGCCCGCCCGGAGTGCCGCCGATGTTCCGGCCGCTGAAGCTCGGCGCCCTGGAGCTGCGCAACCGCGTCGTGGTGCCCCCGCTCGCCACCTTCACCTCCACCGACACCCTGCCCAGCGGCTTCGACCGGGCCCAGCTGACCGCGCACGCGCTCGGCGGCGCCGGGCTGGTCCTCACCGGGATGGCCGCCGTCAGCCCCGGGGGCCGGGCCACCGACCGCTGCCCGGGGCTGTGGAACGACCGCCAGGAGACGGCCTGGCGCGAACTCGTCGACGCCGTCCGCGCGGTGAGCGACACCCCGGTCGGCCTCCAGCTGACCCACGCCGGCCGCCGGGGCGCCACCGCCGCACCCGGCCCGGACGGGATCGGGCGCCCGCTCGCCGACGGCTGGCCGCTGCTCGCCGCCTCCCCGCTCCCCTGGGGCCCGGACAGCCCTGCCCCGAACGCGGCCACCGCCGCCCAACTGGCCACCGTGGTCGCGGACTTCGCCGAGGCGGCGGAACGCGCGGCGCGGGCCGGCTTCGACGCGCTGGAGCTGCAGTTCGGCCACGGCCACCTGGTCTCCGGCTTCCTCTCACCGCTGACCAACCACCGCACCGACCGCTACGGCGGCCGACTCGCGCACCGGCTGCGGCTGCCGCTGGAGGTGCTGGCGGCCGTCCGCGCGCTCTGGCCGGCCGGGCGGCCGCTGCTGGTGCGGATCTCGGCCTGCGACTGGGCGCCCGGCGGCACCACCGCACCGGAGGCCGTCACGATCGGCCGCGCGCTGGCCGACGGCGGGGCGGACGCGGTGGACGTGTCCACCGGCGAGGTGGTCGCCCACCAGCGGCCGCCGTACGGCCGCGGCTACCAGACGCCGTTCGCCGAGCTGATCCGCGCCGCCACCGGCCTGCCGACCATCGCGGTCGGCGCGATCTCCGGGCACGACGACGCCAACTCCGTGCTGCTGGCCGGGCGGGCCGACCTGGTCGCGATCGGGCGGGCCCAGCTGTACGACCCGCTCTGGACGCTGCACGCCGCCGCCGAGCAGGGCTACACCGGGCCGGGCGCGCACTGGCCCGGCCCCTGGTCGGCGGGCAGCCGCAGACCGCCGGGCCCGAACGCCGACCGGGTCGCACCGCGCCTGCACCTGCCGGCCGAGCCCGCCGCGCCGGTGCACCGCCGCTGGCCGCCGCCCACCCCCGAACCGCGCTGAGCAGCCGAGGAGGAACCATGCCCGACCTGCCCCGCTTCACCGCCGCGGCCGTCCAGGCCGCCCCCGTCTACCTGGACCCGGCCGCCACCGTCGACAAGGCCGTCGCCCTGATCCACGAGGCGGCCCGCCACGGCGCCGCCCTGGTGGTCTTCCCCGAGGTCTTCGTCCCCGGCTACCCGTACTGGAACTGGACGATGAACCCGGTGCAGGGCTCGCCCTGGTACGAGCGCCTCTACCGCGCCGCCGTCGACGTCCCCGGCCCGTACGTGGACACGCTGCGCGCCGCCGCCCGGCAGGCCGGCGTGGTGCTGGTGATCGGCGTCAACGAACGCGGCCGGCACAGCCTCGGGGTGCTCTACAACACCCTGCTGATCATCGGCGCGGACGGCGAACTCCTCGATGTGCACCGCAAGTTGGTGCCGACCTGGGCCGAGAAGCTGACCTGGACGCCCGGCGACGGCAGCTCCCTGCGGGTGCACCGCACGGCCGTCGGCCCGCTCGGCGCGCTGGCCTGCGGCGAGAACACCAACACCCTGGCCCGCTTCACCCTGCTGGCCCAGGGCGAACTCGTCCACGCCGCCAGCTACATCGCCCTGCCGGTGGCCCCCGAGGACTACGACATGGCGGAGGCGATCGCGCTGCGCGCCGCCGCGCACTGCTTCGAGGGCAAGCTGTTCACCGTGGTCTCCTGCTCCACCATCTCGCCCGAGATGGTGGACCTGATCGCCGGTGACGACCACCAGGTGCGCAAGCAACTCGCCCGCCCGCGCAGCGCGTTGTCCGGAATCTTCGGCCCCGACGGACGCCCGGTGGGCGAGCCGCTGGTGGACGAGGAGGGCATCGTCTACGCCGAGATCGACCTCGGCCGGTGCATCCAGCCCAAGCAGATGCACGACATCGTCGGCCACTACAACCGCTTCGACGTCTTCCGGCTGCACGTGGACAACCGCCCGCTGCGGCCGCTGGTGTTCCCGGAGGAGCAGGCATGACCAGCCACGACGGCACGACCGACCGCCACGGCACCACCGACCCCCACGACACCACCGACCAGGGGCGCACGGCCGACCACGACGACGACCAGCTCGGCCGCGCCAGAGTCACCGACAGCCCCGAACTCACCGCCTACTACGAGGAACTGGCCGAACACGAGGCCGGCGCCCTGTGGACGGTGGCGAACGAGATCGAGCCCTGGTACCCGCAGCCCAAGTCGGTGCCGGTGCTCTGGCGCTACGCCGACCTGCGCCCGCTGGTCCGCAAGGCGCTGCCGCTGGTCAAGGCCGACGACGCCGGCCGCCGGGTGGTGATGCTGGTCAACCCCGGGCGCCGCGAACTGAGCGCCGCCGTCGGCCTGCTGTACACCGGCCTCCAGATCATGGGCCCCGGCGAGGCGATGACCGCGCACCGCCACCAGGCCGCCGCCCTGCGCTTCGTCCACGAGGGCACCGGCGCCTGGACGGTCGTGGACGGCCAGAAGCTCAAGGTCGGCCCGCGCGACTTCGCCATCACGCCCAACAACTCCTGGCACGAGCACGGCAACGAGTCCGACGACGCCCCGGTGATCTGGCAGGACGGCCTGGACATCCCGCTGGTCAACATGCTCGACGCGAACTTCTACGAGGTCCACCCGGAGCTCTACCAGCGGCCCGGCCCGGTGGTGAACTCCTCGCTGCTGAGCTACGGCGGCAACCTCCTCCCGTACGGCGTCGAGACCTGGAGCAGGCCCTACTCCCCCCTGCTCGGCTGGCCCTGGGAGCCCAGCTACCACGCGCTGTGCCAACTCGCCCGCGCCACCGACGGATCGCCGTACGACGACGTCATCATGGAGTACACCAACCCGGTCACCGGCGGCCCGGTGATGCCGACCATGGCCGCCCACCTGCAACTGCTGCGCCCCGGCCAGGCCACCCGCGCCCACCGCCACACCGGCTCGGTGGTCTACACGGCGGCCAAGGGGCGGGGCGTCTCGGTGATCGCCGGGCGGCGCTTCGAGTGGCAGCAGGGCGACGTCTTCGTCGTCCCGTCCTGGGCCTGGCACGAGCATGCGAACCTCGACCCCGGCGAGGACGCCTGCCTGTTCTCCTTCAACGACTTCCCGGTGATGCACTCGCTCGGCCTCTACCGCGAGGAGGCCCACCCCGCGCACGACGGGCACCAGGGCCCGGCCTGACCCGCAGGACACACCCCGGCCCACCATCGCCCGGTACCCCCAAGGAGCCCCGACCATGCACCTGTTGACCTATTGCACGGACGGCGACGAGACCCCGCGCCTCGGCGCCCGGCTCGGCGACCAGGTCGCCGACCTGACCGCCCTCGCCACCGCCGCCGGTGCCCGGCTGCCCGACGGCCTGCTCGGCCTGGTCCGGGCCGGCGAGGCCGCGCTGACCACCGCCCGCACGCTGCTGGCCCACGTCGGGCCCGGCCACCCCGCCGTCCGCCCGCTCGCCGAGGTGTCGCTGCGCGCGCCCCTGCGGCCCGGCAAGATCGTCGGCGTCGGCCTCAACTACGTGGAGCACGTCGCCGAATCGCACCGCACCCTGGACACCGAACGCGAACTGCCCGACCGGCCGGTGCTGTTCAGCAAGCCCGCGACCGCCGTCACCGGCCCGGGCCAGCCCATCCGGCACAACGCCGACCTGACCAAGCAGCTCGACTGGGAGTGCGAACTCGCCGTGGTGATCGGCGAACCGGCCTTCCGGGTGGCCGAGCAGGACGCCTGGCGGCACGTCTTCGGCTACAGCATCGTCAACGACGTCAGCGCCCGCGACCAGCGCCGCTCCGGGCAGTGGTTCTTCTCCAAAGGGCAGGACAGCTACGCACCGTTCGGCCCGGTCGTGGTCACCGCCGACGAGATCCCCGACCCGCAGGACCTCGACCTCTCGCTCAGGGTCAACGGCGAGCTGCGGCAGGACTCCAACACCCGCCACATGCTGTTCGGCATCGCCCGGCTGATCGCCGACATCTCCTCCGGTGTCACCCTCGAACCGGGCGACGTGATCGCCACCGGCTCCCCGTCCGGCGTCGGCGCCGGCCTGGTGCCGCCGCAGTTCCTCCAGCCCGGCGACCTGGTCGAGGCCACCATCGAGCGGATCGGCACCCTCGCCAACCCGGTGGTCGACGCCCGCTGAGCGGAGCACCCCACCCCGGCCAGCTCCCGAGAGGAGCCCCAGCACCCCATGACCACCTACCGGATCGGCCAGATCGTCCCCAGCTCCAACGTCACCATGGAGACCGAGGTCCCCGCCCTGCTGCGGGCCCGCGAGGCGGTCGCGCCCGAGCGGTTCACCTTCCACTCCAGCCGGATGCGGATGACCAGGGTCACCCCCGAGCAACTGCGCGCCATGGACGCCGAGTCCGACCGCTGCGCGGCCGAACTCTCCGACGCCCGGGTCGACGTGCTCGGCTACGCCTGCCTGGTCGCCGTGATGGCCACCGGCCCCGGCTACCACCGCGAGGCCGAACAGCGCCTGCACCGGCGCACCGCCGAGAACGGCGCCCCCGCCCCCGTGGTCACCAGCGCGGGCGCCCTGGTGACCGGCCTGCACACGCTCGGCGCCAAGAAGGTCGCCCTCGTCACCCCGTACCTGCGGCCGCTGGCCCGGACCGTGGTCGACTACCTGGCCCACGAGGGCATCGAGGTGCTCGACTACGCGGCCCTGGAGATCCCCGACAACCTCGACGTGGCCGCCCACGACCCGGCGCGGCTCCCCGCCATCGCCCGGCGCCTCGCCCACGCCGAGGCCGATGCGGTGGTGCTCTCGGCCTGCGTGCAGCTGCCCTCGCTGTCCGCCGTCGAGGAGGCCGAGCAGCAGCTCGGCAAGCCGGTCGTCTCGGCGGCGATCTGCACCACCCACCAACTGCTGCGCGCCCTCGGCCTGCCGGCCGTCGCCCCCGGCGCCGGGCACCTGCTCTCCGGCGCCTACGCCCACGCCTGACGCGGAGCTCCCACCGCTATGATCACCACGAGCTGCCGGGGAGGAGGCGCACCATGTCGGAGAGCACGCCCCGGCCCAGCTCCCTCATCCACACCGTGTACGGCGAGTTCGTGCGCCGCCTCGGCGGCTGGATCTCGATCGCCGACCTGATCGCGCTGATGGCCGAACTCGACGTCGACGGCCCGGCGGTGCGCTCGGCCATCTCCCGGCTGAAGAAGGCCGGCACCCTGTTCCAGGAGCGCCGCGACGGCACCGGCTACCGGCTCGCCCCGGCGATGGGCCCGGTCTTCGAGGAGGGCGACCGCCGGATCTTCCACAGCCTGGAGCCCGCCGAACTCGCCGACGGCTGGGTGGTCGCGGTCTTCTCGGTGCCCGAGTCCGAGCGCGCCCACCGCCACCAGCTGCGCTCCCGGCTGAGCTGGCTCGGCTTCGGCAACGCCGCCCCCGGCGTCTGGCTGGCGCCCGCCCGGCTGCTGCCGGACGCCCGGCGGCTGCTGGAGCGCCTCGGGCTGAGCGCCTACGTGCACCTGTTCCTGTCCGCCGAGTACGCGGGCTTCGCCGAACTGCGCACCGCGGTGGCCGGCTGGTGGGACTTCCCCGCGATCGAGGCGCAGTACGCGGCCTTCGACGACGCCTGGCGCCCGGTCGCCGCCGAACTGCGCGGCCGGCCGCGGGTCGACCCGGTCGAGGCGTTCCGCGACTACGTCCCGATGCTCACCCAGTGGCGCCGGCTGCCCTACCTGGACCCGGGCCTGCCCGAACCGCTGCTGCCCGCCGACTGGAACGCCGTCGCCGCGCGGGCCGTCTTCACCGAGCTGCACGCGCTGCTCGCCGAGCCCAGCCTGCGGCACGTCGAGAAGGTCACCGGCCTGCCGGCCGGCGCCCCACCCCACCAGGAGCCGCGATGACCGACCCCGCCCCCGCCGACCTCCTCGTCCGCGCCGCCGCCGTCCACACCCTCGTCCCCGGCCGGCCGCCGCAGCGGGCGATCGCCGTCACCGGAGCGCGGATCACTGCCCTGTCCGCCGACCCGCACGGCCTGGACGACCTGATCGGACCGGACACCGAGGTCCTGGACGCCCCCGCCGCGACGGTACTGCCCGCCTTCGACGACACCCACACCCACCTGATCCTGGCCGGCCACAGCGTCCACGGCGTCCCCGTCCACCGGGCCCGCGACCTCGCCGCCTTCCTCGGCCTGATCCGCGAACGCGCCGCCCGGACCCCGCCCGGCCAGTGGATCCACACCACCGTCAACTGGCAGGAGGTGCTGCTCGCCGAGCAGCGGCTGCCCACCACCGCGGAACTGGACGAGGCCACCGCCGACCACCCCGTCCTGGTCCGCCGCGGCGCCTACAACATGGTGCTCAACTCGGCCGCGCTGCGCCTCGCCGGCATCACCGACGACACCCCCGACCCGCCCGGCGGCCTGCTCGAACGCGACGACCGGGGGCGGCTCACCGGGCGGCTGGTCAACAAGGCGGTCGAACTGGTCGAGCGGGTGCTGCCGCGCCCCGCGCTCGCCGAACGGGTGGCCGGCCTGCGCGCCGCCTCCGCCGACTACGCCGCCACCGGCATCGGCACCGTCCGCGACTGCCTCGTCCCGGTCGAGGACCTCGACGTGCTGCTCGCGGCCCGGGCGGCCGGCGCACTCGCCGTCCGGGTCCGGGCGCTGGTCTCCGGCTTCGCCGCCCGCACCCCCGAGCAGGTCGACGAGCTGCTGGACCGGATGGACGCCTGGCGCGCCGCCGGCGAGGACGACGACCTGCTGCGGCTGTGGGGGGTGAAGTTCGGCATCGACGGCGGCTTCGAGGCCGGCGCGCTGGAGGAGCCGTACCAAGGCCGGCCCTGCTACCACGGCCGGCTGCTCTGGGAGCCGAAGGAACTGGTCGCGGCCGTCGACCGGGTGGTCGGACGCGGCTGGCGGGTCGGCGTGCACGCCTGGGGCGACCGCGGCCTGCGCACCCTGCTGGACGTCTTCGAGGAGGTGCTCGACCAGCGCCCCGGCCTGCCTCCCGGCACGCTGGTGGTCGAGCACGGCGGACTGGCCCGGGCCGACCAGCGGGCCCGGGCGATCGCGCTCGGCATCCCCGTCACCGTGCAGCACCCGCTGCTGCACGACGGCGCGCTCGCCCAGCAGCGGGCCTGGGGCGAGGAGCGGACCGCCGGGATCTTCCCGCTGCGCGAATGGCTCGACGAGGGCGCGCTGCTGGCCGCCGGCTCGGACTTCCCGGTCGGCCCGTACGGCGCGATGGTGTCGGTGTGGGGCATGACGACCCGCCGCACCACCGCCGGAGTGGTCGGACCCGAGCACGCCGTCGACCGGGCCGAGGCGGTCGCGCTGCACACCGTCCACGCGGCCCGGCTGATGGGCGAGAGCGCCGAACGCGGCAGCCTGCGGCCGGGGGCGCTGGCCGATCTGACGGTGTGGCCGGTCGATCCGCTGAGCTGCCCGGTCGACGTGCTGCGCGAGCTGCGGCCCGAGCGCACGGTCGTCGGCGGGCGGACCGTCCACCCCGCTCCCGCGTAACGGTCCACCACCACCGCGCACCGGGTCCAGCAGCACGAGCCGGACCCGGTGGTGGAACGCCACGGCGGCAGGGCAGTGCCCGGGGCGTGGCACCACCCTGCCGCCGAAACGTTCGACCGCCGAAGGGCCCGACCGCCGGGGCCGTCAGCCCCCGACGTAGGCCGCGAGGTGCTCGCCGGTGAGGGTGGAGCGGGCGGCGATCAGGTCGGCGGGCGTGCCCTCGAAGACGATCCGGCCGCCGTCGTGGCCGGCGCCCGGGCCGAGGTCGATGATCCAGTCGGCATGCGCCATCACCGCCTGGTGGTGCTCGATGACGATGACCGACTTGCCGGAGTCCACCAGCCGGTCGAGCAGCCCGAGCAACTGCTCGACGTCGGCGAGGTGCAGGCCGGTGGTCGGCTCGTCGAGGACGTAGACGCCGCCCTTCTCGGCCATGTGGGTGGCCAGCTTGAGCCGCTGCCGCTCGCCGCCGGACAGCGTGGTGAGCGGCTGGCCGAGGCTGAGGTAGCCGAGCCCGACGTCGGCGAGGTTGGCGAGGATGCGGTGCGCGGCCGGGATGCGCGCCTCGCCGGTGCCGAAGAACTCCTCGGCCTCGGTCACCGGCATCGCGAGCACCTCGCTGATGTCACGGCCGCCGAGGTGGTACTCCAGCACCGAGGCGTCGTAGCGCTTGCCCTCGCACTCCTCGCAGGTGCTGGCCACGCCGGCCATCATCGCCAGGTCGGTGAAGACCACCCCGGCGCCGTTGCAGTTGGGGCAGGCGCCTTCGGAGTTGGCGCTGAACAGGGCCGGCTTGACGCCGTTGGCCTTCGCGAAGGCCTTGCGGATCGGCTCCAGCAGCCCGGTGTACGTCGCCGGGTTGCTGCGCCGCGAGCCGCGGATGGCGCCCTGGTCGACGGACACCACGCCCGCGCCCCCCGGAATGGAGCCGTGCACCAGCGAGCTCTTCCCGGAGCCGGCGACGCCGGTGATCACGGTCAGCACCCCGAGCGGGATGTCGACGTCGACGTCGCGCAGGTTGTTCGCCGTCGCGCCGCGGATCTCCAGGGTGCCGTTCGGCTCGCGCACCGCCTTGCGGACGGCGGCCCGGTCGTCGAAGTGGCGGCCGGTGACGGTGCCGCTGGACCGCAGCCCCTCGACGGTGCCCTCGAAGCAGACCGAGCCGCCCGCCGTCCCGGCGCCGGGGCCGAGGTCGACGACGTGGTCGGCGATCGCGATGGTCTCCGGCTTGTGCTCCACGACCAGCACCGTGTTGCCCTTGTCCCGCAGCCGCAGCAGGAGTTCGTTCATCCGCTGGATGTCGTGCGGGTGCAGGCCGGTGGTGGGCTCGTCGAAGACGTACGTGACGTCGGTGAGCGCCGAGCCGAGGTGCCGGATCATCTTGACCCGCTGCGCCTCGCCGCCGGACAGCGTGCCGGAGGGCCGGTCGAGCGAGAGGTAGCCCAGCCCGATCTCCACGAACGAGTCGAGGGTGTGCCGCAGGGTCCCGAGCAGCGGCGCCACGGCCGGCTCGTCGAGGTCGCGGACCCAGGCGGCCAGGTCGCTGATCTGCATCGCGCAGGCGTCGGCGATGCTGGTCCCGCCGATCAGCGACGACCGGGCCGCCTCGCTGAGCCGGGTGCCCCCGCAGTCGGGGCAGGCGGTGAAGGTGACCGCCCGGTCGACGAACGCCCGGATGTGCGGCTGCAGCGCGTCCCGGTCCTTGGTGAGCATCGACTTCTGGATCTTCGGGATCAGCCCCTCGTAGGTGAGGTTGACCCCGTTGACCTTGACCTTGGTCGGCTCGCGGTGGAGGAAGTCCTGCATCTCCTTCTTGGTGTACTTGCGGATCGGCTTGTCCGGGTCGAGGAAGCCCGAGTTCGCGTAGATCCCCACCGTCCACCAGCTGTCGGTCTTCCAGCCGGGGATGGTGATCGCGCCCTCGGAGATCGACTTGGTGTCGTCGAAGAGCTGGGTGAGGTCGATGTCGGACACGCTGCCGCGGCCCTCGCAACGCGGACACATGCCGCCGGTGATGCTGAAGCTGCGCCGCTCCTTGACGGTCTTCCCGCCGCGTTCGACGGTGACGGCGCCCGCCCCGCTGATCGAGGGGACGTTGAAGGAGAACGCCTTGGGCGAGCCGATGTGCGGCTGCCCGAGCCGGCTGAAGAGGATCCGCAGCATCGCGTTGGCGTCGGTGGCGGTGCCGACCGTGGAGCGGGGGTCGGCGCCCATCCGCTGCTGGTCGACGATGATCGCGGTGGTCAGCCCCTCCAGCACGTCGACCTCGGGCCGCGCCTGGGTCGGCATGAAGCCCTGGACGAAGGCGCTGTAGGTCTCGTTGATCAGCCGCTGCGACTCGGCGGCGATCGTGTCGAACACCAGGGAGCTCTTGCCGGAGCCGGAGACGCCGGTGAACACCGTCAGCCGCCGCTTCGGGAGCTCGACGCTGACGTCCTTGAGGTTGTTCTCGCGCGCGCCGTGCACGCGGATCAGGTCGTGACTGTCGGCACCGGGTGCCGCCGGCGGCTGCGCGGCCGTCCTCGTGGGCTTGCTCATCGTCTTCCCCATCTGTGCGGCGGAGCCGCCGTCGCGGTGGATGATCGCCGGCCGCCGCACCCGGGAGGGGAGCCCCGTCCACCGGTGCCGGCCAGGCATGGCGGAAGCCTAACCGCCGCCCCGGAGACGGCCCGGCCGGTGGGCCCGCGGATCGGCGTCCGGTACCGGCCGCACGGCGTGGCACGACCGCCGGGGCGGCCGGACGGGGGAAACCCGCCCGACCGCCCCGGCGGGCGTCAGTCCTTCACCGCCCCGGACGGCTCAGTCCTTCACCGCGCCCGCCAGCCCGGACACCAGCTTGCGCTGGACCGCGATGAAGAAGATCAGCACCGGTACCGTCATCAGCGTCGACGCCGCCATGATGCCGCCCCAGTCGTTCTCGTCCGGCTTGAAGAAGACCAGCAGCGCGGACGGCAGGGTCTGGTTCTGGGTGGCGCTGATGATGAAGGTCTTCGCGAAGACGAAGTCGTTCCACGCGGCGATGAAGGAGAACACGCTGGTCGCGGCGAGGCCCGGCGCCACCAGCGGCAGCAGGATCCGCCACAGGATGCGGGTGCGGCTGGCGCCGTCGATCTGCGCGGCCTCCTCGATCGACACCGGGACGGCCGCGACGAAGCCGCGCATCATCCAGATGCCGAACGGCAGCGAGAACGCCAACTGCACCAGGATCAGCGAGGCGAGGGTGTTCAGCCCGATGCCCGGCGCGAACCGGCCAGCGTCGCGGAACATGAAGAACAGCGGGATGGTGAGCGCCTCGACCGGGATCATCTGGGCGATCAGGAACATCACCATGATGGTGGTGCGGAACCTGAACCGGAACCTGGTCACGGCCACCGCCGCCAGGAACACCACGACGGCCGAGAGCACCACCACCGACACCGCGATCACCAGGCTGTTCACGAAGTACCGGCCGAAGCCGTCCACGCTGAGCACCTGGCGGAAGCTCTCCAGCGTGGGGTGCGCCGTCCACGGCTTCGGGTCCAGCGACCGCACCTCGCCCTTGGGCTTGAACGCGGACAGCACCATCCAGAAGATCGGGAAGGCGGTGACCACGGCCAGCACGATCGCGCCGGTGTTGGCGGCGAGCCGCCAACGGCCGCGGGTGTTGCGGGTGTTACGGCTTCGGGTATTGCGGCTCCGGGTGGTGCCGGTTCCGCCGGTGCCGGTCCGGGAGTCCCGGACGGGGTTCAGGGCGCTCACAGTTCGTTCCCCGTCCGTCGCAGGGTGCGGATGTAGAGGACCGTCGGGATCACCAGGATCAGCAGCATGATCACGCCGATCGCCGCGCCGAGCCCGTACTGCGAGGAGGCGAACGCCTTCTGGTACGCGTACACGTTGAGCACCAGGTTCTGGCCGGCGATGCCGCCGCCCTCGGTCATCACGTAGATCTGGGTGAAGACCTTGAAGTCCCAGATCACCGACTGGATCACCACGATGGTCAGGATCGGCCGCAGCATCGGCGCGGTGATCCGGCGGAAGGTCGTCCAGGTGTTGGCGCCGTCCAGGGCGGCGGCCTCCATGATCTCCTCCGGGATCGCCCGGATCCCCGCGTAGAGGGTGACCATCACGAAGGGGAAGGAGTGCCACACCACGACGGCGCCGACGATCAGGAACGCCGTCCACTTGTCGTAGAACCAGTTGAACTCGTGGAAGCCGGTGAGCCCGAGCTTCACCAGCGTGTGATTGACCAGGCCGAGGTTGGTGTCGAACAGGAAGCTCCACACCGTCGAACCGGTCATCGCCGGCGCCGCCCAGGCCGCCATCGCGGCGGTGGTCAGCACCAGCCTGGGCCACCGCCCGACCTTGGTCAGCAGGACGGCGAGGGTCGCGCCGACGGCCAGGGTGGCGACCACGCAGAACGCGGCGAAGCCGACCGTCTGCAGCAGCACCGACCAGAACTGGCCGTCGCTCAGGATCTTCGAGTAGTTGCCGAAGCCGACGAAGGAGGTCGAGGCGCCCCCGGAGGCCTGGGCCTGCCCGAAGTCCAGCACGGACAGCAGGCCCAGCTGGTAGATCGGGTAGGCGACCAGCGGGATCAGGATGACCGCGGCCGGCAGGAGCAGCAGCAGCGGGGGCCGGCGGCGCCGGCCGCCCGAGGGTGCGGCCGGCGCCGTGCCCCCACGGCGCCCGCGCGGGGAAGGCGGCGCCGTCGGGGCGGTCGTGGTGGATGCGGACACGTGCGGGACCTGCTCTCTTCCGCGGACCAGGAGGTCGGTGCGGGACCAGGAGGTGGTACGGGACCAGAGGTTGGGGGTGGGTGGGCAGCCGCCGTCAGTGCGCGGCGAAGGCCGAGGTGATCTGGTTCGCGGCGTCGCCCGAGGCCTTCGCCACGTCCGCCTTGCCGGTGACCACCTGCTGCAGCATGGTCGGGATCACCGCCTGGGCGTCGATCTGCGCCCACGCCTGGTCGAGCGGGACGAACCTGGTGCCGGCCGCGATGGTGTCGGTGAACGGCTTCAGGAAGGCGTCCTTGGCGGCGACCTTGCCGCTGACGGACTTGAGCGTCGGCAGGTTGCCCATCGCGTCGTACATCTGCTCCTGGTACGCCGGGCCCGCCAGCAGTTCGGCGAATTCGAGGGCGAGCGTGCGGTGCTTGGCCGCCTTCATCACGCCGAGGTTGTTGCCGCCCGCGAACGCCGGGGCGATCGAGCCGGCCTTCTCCCCGGGCAGCGGCACCACACCGTACTTGCCCTTCACCGGGCCCCCGTCGACCTTGCTGCGGCTGGAGTTGGGCAGGATCGCCATCGCCGACTTGCCAGCCGCGAACAGGTCGACGGTCTTGCCGCCGGTGAGGTCGGCGCACTGCTGGGCGGGGCAGCCGTCGGCGCCGAAGAGATCGGTGTAGCGCTTGATCCCGGCCTGCGAGGCGGGCGAGTTGATGGCCGCCTTGTACGCGGAGCCGTCCTTGGCGGCGATGTCGCCGCCCGCGTCCCAGACGAACGGCAGCGCCCCGAAGGTGTACTTGCCGCCGACGGCGATGCCGAAGGTGTCGGGGTGCGCGGCGTGGATCTTCTGGGTGGCGGTGACCAGTTCGGCGTACGAGGTCGGCGGGGTCAGCCCGGCCTCGGTGAACAGGTCGCTGCGGTAGTAGAGCGCGCGCACGGCGACCCACCAGGGCAGGCCGTACGTCTTGCCGTCCACCACGGCGGTCTTGACGATCGCCGGGTCGAGGTCGCCCTTGTCCTGCCACTTGTCGAGGTCGGCGCCGATCTCGGCGAGGCCGCCGGCCGCGACGTAGCCGGGGAGGTCGGTGTTGCCGAACTCGACCAGGTCCGGGGCGCTGCCCGGGTCGTTGAAGGCGCCCTTCATCTTGGCCGCGCGGGCGGAGGCGTCGGTGTCGATGTAGCTGACCTTGACGGTGACGCCCTGGTGAGAGGCCTGGAACTCGCTCACCGCCTTGCCGACCACGGCCTCCTTGGCCGCGTTGCCCGCCTCGTTGTACAGCCAGACCTGGAGGGTGCCGGTCCGGTCGTCGGCGGCCTTGTCGCCGGCCGGCGCGGCGGTGCCCGGCGCGCAGGCGGTCGCGGCGAGGCAGCTGGCGGCGAGCACGGCGGCCGCGGCAGTCCGTCTGATGAGTCGCATGGGTGGAGAACCTCCCCTCCCGACAGTTGCCGCCGAGACGTGCGCCGCTGGGGACGGGTACGTCGAAGCAGGCCCTGACCGGGGCCGATGGTGGGTGTGGGTGGAGGACGGCCCGGACGCGTTGGGGGGCGTCCCGGGCAGGCCGGTACGGGGGTGCGGCAGGGCGGACCGTTCGGGTGGGGCGGCGTCGCCTGCTCGATGGCAGGGACGTTAAGCGCGGGCGATCGGCGCCAACAAGAGGGGGTTCGGGAAGTTTTGCACTGCACAACGTTGTGTCGAAGAAGCGGCGTTGCGAACGCGAACGGGTACCTTCTGACAACCGCCGCCGTCGAGCGGGGGAACACCGGCAGCACACGGCATCAGCACACGGCAGCAGTACACGGCAGCAGCACTCGACAGCGGAACGAGACAGGGGACGGACCACCCATGACGGAGACGGGGCCCGACGCGGAGACCGAGCGGCCCGCGGGCACGGCGGCCGACAGACCCACCGGCGCTGCGGCCGAACGACCCTCGGGCGCGGCCGCCGGGCGCAAACCCGCGACCGAACGCAACCAGTCGTCCTCGCTGCGCCGCGCGCTCGCCGTCCTCGGCCACGTCCGCGACCACAGCGACGGGCGCGGCGTCCCGCTCGCCCAGCTCGCCGAAGCGCTCGGCCTCAACAAGAGCACCGTGCTGCGGCTCGCGGGCCCGCTGCTCGACGAGCACCTCCTCGACCGCGACCGCGAGACCGGCTGGTTCCGGCTCGGCCACGGCTCACTGCGCCTCGGCCAGGCCTACCTCTCCACCCTCGACCTGCGCAGCGTCGCCGCCGAACACCTGCGCCGGCTCCAGCGCGAAGCCGGCGAGACCGTCCACCTGACCGTCTGGCAGGCCCCCGGAATCGTCTACCTGGACAAGGTCGAGGACGAGACCAACGTCCGCATGGCCTCCCGCGTCGGCAGCCGGGCCCCCGCCTACTGCACCGCCACCGGAAAGGCCATCCTCGCCTGGCTGCCCGACGAGGCCGTCACCGAGGTCGTCGCCGCGGGCCTGCGCCCGGTCACCGCCTGGACCATCTCCGACGAGACCCGGCTGCGCGCCGACCTCGCCCGGATCCGCGCCCGCGGCTACTCCATCGACGACCGCGAGAACGAACCCGAAGTCCGCTGCGTCGCCGCACCGATCTTCGACCACGCCGGCGAGGTCACCGCCGCCCTGTCGGTCTCCGGCCTGACCTCCCGCATGACCGCCGCCCGCGTCCGCGCCCTCGGCCCCGTCGTCGCCCAGGCCGGACTGCGGATCTCCCGCGAACTCGGCTCCGACCGCCAGCCGTCCTGAATCCCCGGCGGAACTCGCCCGCCCCACCAAGTCCTGACCGCGCACCGAAACAGCCCGAAAAAGCGAATGAGGCCCGGCGCCTTTTGAAAGGCACCGGACCCCGTCCGACTATTGGAGCGCCAGGCCCGGGTCGCACGGACTCTTCCTACTGAAAGTAGGACGTGCTCTGGTAGCACCACTGACGCCTGACGAGGAATCATCTCCCTCGCGAC
>NZ_JBHXTQ010000051.1:42714-59468 GCF_042677305.1 Kitasatospora sp. NPDC127121
GCGCCAGGCCCGGGTCGCACGGACTCTTCCTACTGAAAGTAGGACGTGCTCTGGTAGCACCACTGACGCCTGACGAGGAATCATCTCCCTCGCGACGAGAAGTACAGTACCAGCTCCGTGATCAGGCACCGAACCGGAGGCGAACCCCGCATGACGAGCGCTCAACCCGAGGCCATCCCGTACGCCGACGGGCGGCTGATGGACGTGCACCGCCCGCCCGCCGGCACCGTCGGGCCCGCGCCCGTCGTACTGCTGTGGCACGGCCGGGGCCCTGACGAGCGCGACGTGCTGCGGCCGCTCGCCCGGGAGGCCGCCGGGCTCGGCCTGCTGGTGCTCGTCCCGGACTGGCGCTCCGACCTGCCGGACGGCGGCCGCGCCGAACTGCTCGCCTCGCTCGCCCACGCCCGCCGCACCGCCGCCGCGTACGGCGGGGACCCGGACCGCCTGGTCCTGGCCGGCTGGTCACTGGGCGGCCGGGAGGCCATAGCCGTGGCCACTCACCCGGGCACCCCCGCCGAGCAGCGTCCCATCGCCGCCGTCGGCATCGCCTCCAGCTACGCCCGCCCGGCGATCACCACCGGGGACGCCCCCCTCGACCTGCTGGCCGAGCGGCCCTCTCCCGTCCCGCTCTGGCTGGTCCACGGCACGGAGGACGGGGTGCTGGACATCGAGCACACCCGGCAACTGAGCGCTGCTCTGACAAAGCAGAGGTCGGCGGTACGGGTTCTCGAACCCGCCACCGACCACGCGGGCGTCGTCATGACCGTGTACGACGCCGGCGTCGACCGCTGCCTCCCCACCACCACCGAAGCCGTGCTGCGCGCCGGCCGCCGGACCGCCGCCGTCCTCGCCGAGGCGGCCGGGCTGTCGTAGGTGGGCGGGCTGTCGTAGGTGGGCGGCGCCGCGGGCGGGCGCGGCCTACCGCCCCCCGACGAGGGAGCGCAGGCCGTGGCCGCGTTCCATGGCCTCCAGGTCGCGCTGCAGCGGCGGCCGGGGGACGGCCAGGACGGGGCAGCTCGCGTGCCGGACGCAGTAGGCGGCGACGGAGGGGCGCAGCGCGCGGGAGAGGCAGCCGCGGCTGCTGCCGGCGCCGAGGACGAGCAGGTCGTCGGGGTGGTCGGCGAAGCGGACCAGGGTGTGTCCGGTGTCGCCGCGGACGGCCTGGCAGCGCAGCCGGACTCCGGCGTAGCGGCCGGCGAAGGCCTCGTCGAGGGCTTGCCGGAGCCGGGCGACGGCGGCGTCGCGGCCTGCGGTGATGGCGGCCGGGCAGGGTGTGCGGCGGTAGCCGATCTCTTCGCCGGGTGAGGTCCAGCAGAGGAGGGCGAGGACCTCGGCGTCGGTGCGGTGGGCTTCGGCGACGGCGTGGTGGAGGGCGGCGAGGCTGCCGAGCGAGCCGCTGACGCCGACGACGATCCGGCCCGCGCGGTCGGCCCGCTCCGCTGCCTCGTCCGCGCCGGATATCTCGCTGTCCGCCATGGTTCGCCCCGCCTCTCGGTCCGTACCGCCGTGCCGTGCTGTCGTCCTCCAGCAAAGCGGGCCGGCACCGCACCTCCGGCGCCCGTTGACACGCCTCTGACGCGCGCGCGGGCGTTCCGTACGTGTCCCTGATGCTCCGGGGCCGCTACGTCGTGGAGCAGCTCGCCTACGCCCCGGGTGGTTCGGCTTCCCAGAGGTCGGCGAACATCCGGTCGAGGTGTTCCTCGCCGATCGGGGGGACGGGCAGCGGGTGGATGGCCTGGGCGCGGAAGCCGTCGAGGAGCAGTGCGAGGTAGCGGCGCCAGAGGTCGGGGCGCAGGTCGGTGGTGGCGGGCAGGGCGCGGCAGAGCGGGCCGAGCAGGAAGAGCAGGTCCATGGCGACCACGTCGCGCCGCATGGTGCCCTGGTCCTGGGCGCGGGCGATGAGGGCGCCGACGGTGGCGGCGTTCCGGCGGCTGATCTCGATCATGCCGGGGATGGTGGGGATGGCCTGGGTGACGAGGTCGTTGATGCCCCGGTCCGCGGCGACGAGTTCGAAGATGCGCTCGAAGTAGCGTTCGAGGGCGGTCCAGGCGTCCGCGGCGGCGAGGGCTTCCTCACCGGCCCCGGCCAGGCCGACGGCGGCGTCGGCGAACACCTCGCCGATCAGCGCCTCACGGGTCGGGAAGTGGCGGTAGAGGGTGGCGTTGCCGACGCCGGCCTCCTTGGCGATCTGGTCCAGCGGGACGTCGAGGCCGTGCCGGGAGAACATGCCGCGGGCGGCGGCGAGCAGCAGATCGCGGTTGCGCTGGGCGTCGCGCCGGAGCCGTCCCGGGGGGTTCGCGCTGCTCGGTGCCATGTCCCGACCCTAGCAATCCCGGGGGCGGGCGGTCGGGCGGCGGTCGGGGGGCGGTCAACTACCCTACGGAGGCGTTGATTCCGCACGGGGTCCGCGGCGGCCCGCGAGGGGCCGCGGTGAGTCGAGGGGGCGGCCATGGCCGAAGTGGTGGAGTTGCGGTACTACCCGGTGAAGGGGTGTGCCGGGGTCGAGGTGGCGCGCGCGGAGCTGACTCCGGCGGGGCTGGCCCACGACCGGGCGTTCATGGTGGTGGACGAGGACGGGGTGTTCCGTTCCCAGCGCCGGGACCGCCTCCTGGCCACGGTCCGCCCGACGGTCGGGGAGGGCGGCCGCCGGCTGATGCTCGACGCCCCGGGCGTGGAGCCGGTGACCGTCACCGTGGACACCGAGGGTCCGCGCCGGCCGGTGCAGCTGTTCGGCGCCCCGTTCTTCGGGATCGACCAGGGCGAGGAGGTGGCCGGCTGGCTGTCCGGGGTGCTGGGTGTCCGCAGCCGGCTGGTCCGGGTGCCGCCGGAGCACGACCGGGTGTCCGACGGGCTGGTACCGGGCACGTCCGGCTACGCCGACAGCTGCGCGGTGCACCTGCTGTCCCGTGCGTCGCTGGAGCGCTTCAACGCGCTGAGCGGCGGACTCCCCATGTCGGTGGACCGGTTCCGCCCGAACGTGGTGGTGGACGGCTGGGACGAACCGCACACCGAGGACCTGACCCGCCGGATCACCGTGGGCGGCGCCGAGTTGGCCTACGCCAAGCTCGCGATCCGCTGCTCGGTGACGCTGGTCGACCAGTCGACGGGCGCCAAGGCCGGTCCGGAGCCGCTGCGGACGCTGGCCGGCTACCGCCGGGCGGCGGTCGGTGGGGTCGCGTTCGGCAGCAAGTTCGCGGTGCTGCGGCCCGGCACCCTGCGGGTCGGGGACGAGCTGGTGGTGGACGCCTGGGGGCCGTCCGAGCTCTGAGGCCGGTCGCGGCGGGCCGCCGGGGCGGGGGTCGCCCCTGGCGTTCCTGCGGGCCCGGCGATCCTGCGGGCCCGGCGGCCCCGGCGGATACGTGCGCCGGGGCCGGGAGGGGCGTGGGGCGCGTGTCAGCAGCCCTGGTCGATCAGCGAGAACGTGACGTAGTGGTCACCGGTGTAGTAGTCCTCCTGGGTCGCCTGGCCGGTGATGATCCGGCGGGTGCCGCGGGTCGGGGCACCGGGCGTGATGACGGTGTACTCGTGGTAGTAGCCGTAGGACTGGCCGGGCAGGACGTGCTCCCTGTTCTGGAACACGACGCCGTCCTGGGAGTACGGGAACGGCCCGTCGGTGGCGATCAGGTTGAGGGTGTCGGTCGCCTCCGGCGGGAGGGTGGACAGACACACCGTGCCGCTCACGTCGGCGTGCGCCTCGGTGGCGACGGCGACGGGCGCGAGGGTCATCAGGGCGACGGCGGTGACGGCGGCAGCGCGGGTCTTCCACGCGCGTAGAGTGCGGGTCATGTCCACCAGTGTGACCAGCCACCGACAACTCCGGAAGCCCTGCGACAAACTATTAACCGACGGGTAACTCACGTGCCTGACCAGCGACTTGAGCCGTATCCCGACCCCGGCCCGAACCCCGCCGGCGCCGTCCACGAACCGTCCGGACACCCCATGGGTCGACCGCCGTCGAACTAGCGACCTGGCCGCTGTCGGCCTCCTCACAGCTTCCTCACGTTCGCTCCCCGCTCCAGTCGCGCCGCATAGAGTGACGGATCATGTCGGGCCGGAACGACCGCTGACGGGGTGGGCATGAACACGGGGACAACGGGCACGGACACGGGAACGGGCGCGGGAGCGCACCCGAGCCCGAGTGCGGGAACGGGCACGGGAACGGGCGCGCCGCTGACCGCGCGGCAGCTGATCGGACTGCTGGTCGACCCGGGCGCCTTCCAGGGCTGGGACGAGCCGCCGACCGACCCGCCCGCAGGCCCGCCCGCCGACCCCGGCTACCGCGCCTCGCTCGACCGGGCCCGCGCACGCACCGGTCTCGACGAGGCCGTCCTCACCGGTGCCGGCCTGGTCGGCGGGCGACCGGTGGCGCTGGTCGCCTCCGAGTTCGGCTTCCTCGGCGGCTCGATCGGCGTCGCCACCGCCGAGCGGATCACCCGCGCCGTCGAGCGCGCCACCGCCGAGCGGCTGCCGCTGCTCGCCCTGCCCGTCTCCGGCGGGACGCGCATGCAGGAGGGGTCGGCGGCCTTCCTGTGCATGTTGCGGATCACCGCCGCCGTCCAGGCGCACCGCGCGGCCGGTCTCCCCTATCTCACCTATCTACGGAACCCGACCATGGGCGGGGTCTTCGCCTCCTGGGGCACGCTCGGCCAGCTGGTGTTCGCCGAGCCGGGCGCCCGGCTCGGCTTCCTCGGCCCGCGCGTGTACGAGGAGCTGCGCGGCGTGGAACTGCCCCCGGACGTGCAGCGGGCGGAGACGCTCGCCGGGCGCGGCCTGGTGGACGCCGTCGTGCCGCCGCAGGAGCTGCGCGAGCTGGTCCGCCGCACGCTCGCCGTGCTCGCCACCACCGCGCCCGCCCCGGGCAGCGCCGACGCCGGCGGCACCGGCGCCCCCGGCCCCGACCACACCCCCGACAAGACCGCCGACGAGACCGCCGAACACCCCGACGCCTGGGATTCCGTGCGCCGCACCCGTCGCCCCGACCGCCCGGGCACCCGCGAGCTGCTGCGCCACACCGCCGAGGAACTGGTGCTGCTGGACGCCCCCGGCGGGCGGGGCGGCGCGCTGGTCCGCGCCCTCGCCGTCCTCGGGGGTCGGCCGGTGCTGGTGGTCGGCCAGCAGCGGCAGACCCCGGAGCACGAACGCCCGTTCACCGCCGCCGACCTGCGGGCCGTCCGGCACACCGCGCGGGTCGCGGAGCAGCTGGGGCTGCCACTGGTCACGGTCGTGGACACGGCCGGGGCCGAACTGTCCGCGCAGGCCGAGCTGGACGGGATCGCGGTCGAGATCGCGCACTGCCTGACCACCCTGCTGGCGCTGCGCACGCCCGTCCTGGCGGTGCTGCTCGGCCAGGGCTCTGGCGGCGGCGCGCTGGCGCTGCTCCCGGCCGACCGGGTGCTCGCCGCCGGGCACGCCTGGCTGGCGCCACTGCCGCCGGAGGGCGCGTCCGCGATCGTCCACCGGGACGGCGGGCACGCCGCCGAGCTGGCCCGCTCCCAGGGCATCGGCGCGGGCCACCTGGCGGAGGTCGGGCTGGTGGACGAGGTGGTCGAGGAGCGGCCGGACGCGGCGGACGAGCCGGAGGCGTTCTGCGCACGGCTCGGACGGGCGGTCGGTGCCGCGCTCGGCGGGCTGGCGGCGCTGCCGGAGCCGGACCGCCTCGCGGCGCGGGCACTGCGTCACCGCCGCCTCGGCGATCTCCGCTGAACGTCGGCGACCGCCGCTGAACCCCTGGTGGGGGCCGTCGATCTCCGCCGGGGCCCGACGGTCTCCCCCGGGCCCCAGCGGGTGTGGCGCCGGTCTCAACGGGGGCGAGATCGTCTGTACCCAACGTGCCGGCCGCAGACCGGCGGGTGACGGCCGCAGCGGCCCAAACGGTGAGTGCGCTCACACCGGAATGCGGTCCACGACGGGCGATAGTGGCAGCTTCCGGGCACCCGCGCCACAGCCTGCCGACGGGGTGTTCGCACAGGTCACGACCGGTCGGCGCGCCCCGCGCAGCCGGCCCTTCGAATCCACGGCGGCCGCCCCCCGTACGACCGGGGGTCGTAATAAGGGGGTCTTGGCGGCGCCCGATCCGGCATGCCAACAATGGCTCAGTCGTCAGCCGCACCGGCACCTGTCCCGCCGGTAGCGACTTACTGCCAGGTCACGCCCCACGACCGTTTCGGCCCCTGTCCGGCCGTGGTCCAAGGCGGGGCGTGACCCGGCCCAACCTGATTGAGGTCCTGTTCTAGATGCCCACTTTCAAGCTCCGTATGCGCACTTCCGCCGCGATTCTCGCCGGCGCCGCCGGTCTGACCGCCCTGGGCGCGGGTGTGCTGCCTGCCACCGCGAACGCCGCCACCCTGTCCCCGCAGGCCGTGGCCGCCCAGATCGTCCCGGCGAACCAGCTGGCCTCCTTCAGCCAGATCATCGCCCACGAGTCCAGCTGGAACGTGACCGCGACCAACGCCAGCTCGGGCGCGTACGGCCTGGCCCAGGCGCTGCCGGGCTCCAAGATGGCGACGCACGGCTCCGACTGGAAGACCAACGCGACCACCCAGATCAAGTGGGCGCTGGACTACATGAACACCCGCTACGGCAGCCCGAACGCCGCCTGGAACTTCTGGCAGGCCAACCACTGGTACTAAGCCGACCACCTCGGCTCACCGGACTCCACCCGCATCCTGACCACTCCCCCCTCACCCCGGGGGTCGGACAGGGATCACCGGGGTGACCCCAGAGGGCCCGGGCCCGCGCGATCCGCGTGGCCCGGGCCCTCTCGTGGTTCGCGCACACCTCTCGCAGGTCGCGCGGCGCCTCCCGCCGTTCGCCCAGCCCACTCCCCGGCTCGCCCGACCCGCCCCGCCGTCCGCCCAGCCTGCTCCTGGTTCGCCCAGCCCGGGCCACGCCCCGCCGCTCAGAGCTCGCCGGTGAGCCCGAGCAGTTCCCGCATCCGCGCGTACTTGGCGGCCAACCGCTCGGCGGTGGCGACGTCCAGCGCGGCCAGCCGGGCCGGGTCCGAGTTGTGGGCGAGGTCGGCCCGCTTGACCAGCAGCGCGCCCGGCGTGGCCAGGACCCGCGCGGTGTACGCCTCGACCGGCTCGTCGGGGCGGCGGGTGAGCGCGTCCACGATCGTCTTGGTGGCCCCGGGCAGCGCGGCCCCCGCCAGCCACTCCCGGCTCAGCCGGTCGTCCTCGACGGTGTCGTGCAGCCAGCCCGCCGCGATCTGGGCGTCGCTGCCACCGCGCGCGGCCGTCCCGTGCGCGACCGCCGCGATGTGCTCGCCGTACGGGTGGCCGTTCTTGTCGACCTGCCCCTCGTGCGCACGGCGGGCGATCGCCTCCACCTCGGCCAGGCTCAGGTACTCGGGTTCCGTCGGCGCGTTCTCGGGCTCCATCGGCTCATCGTAGGCCCGTGGTCTGCCCGTTCACGCTCACTGGTTTACTGCCCCGGGGCGGGAGACCCCCGGCCCACCCGGCAGACCGTCCGAGCGATCCGAGGAACCATGCCATCCCTGCACCCCCTGCTGTCCGGATTCGCCCCGATCTGGGCGCTGACCGGGATCGGCTACCTGGTCGGCCGGACCGGGCTGCTCGGGCCGCACGCGGAGCCGGTGCTCAACCGGTTCGTCTTCCACGTGGCGATGCCGGCCTCGCTGTTCCTGATGATCGTCCGCACCCCGCTGGACCACTTCGCCAACCCCTCGATGCTCGCCTTCACCGCCGGCACCGTCGTCTCGATCGGCCTCGGGCTGCTCGCCGGGCGCCTGCTGTTCCGGCGCAAGACCGGCGAGTTGGCGATCGGCGCGATGGCCTGCGGGTACGTCAACTCGGCCAACCTCGGCATCCCGGTGGCGATGCAGCTCCTCGGCGACGCCTCCTTCGTCGCGCCGGTGGTGCTGTTCCAGATCCTGGTCGTCACGCCCGCGGTGCTGGCCGTCCTCGACGGCGGCGCGGCCGGCCGCCGGGCCCTGCTCACCCTGCCGCTGCGCAACCCCATCCTGTTGGCCACCGCGCTCGGCGCCGCCGCCTCCGCCGGCGGGCTGCACCTGCCCGCCGAGCTGAACCGTTCCTGCGAGCTGCTCGGCGGCGCCGGCGTGCCGACCGCCCTGGTCGCCCTCGGCATGTCGCTGCACAACCGCCCGCCGGCCACCGGCCGTTCGCGCCACGCCGAGGTCGGGCTGACCGTCGCGGTCAAGACCCTGATACAGCCGCTGGTCGCCTTCGCGGTGGCCGGCCCGCTGCTCCACCTCCCTGCGCACCAACTCCTCACCGTGGTGCTCTTCTCCGCCCTGCCCACCGCGCAGAACGTCTACGTCTACGCCCGCGAGTACGGGCAGGGCACCGGGCTCGCCCGGGACTCGGTGCTCTGGTCGACCCTGGCGTCGATGGCGACCCTGTCGGTGATCAGCTGGTCCCTCGCCGCGTAGCCGGAGCCTTCCGGAGAGGTGACGGCCACCCGTACACGGCACGACAGTTGTCACCCGCGAGCCGTACAAAAGCGGGGAACCGGGGCCCTCGCCGGGCTCCCGGTGGAATGCTGGCGGCCATGAGCCAACCGGACCTTCGTTCCGCAGAGTTCCACCACTGTCCGTCCGTCGTCACGCTGCCGCAGACGGACGTGGACCACTACAACACCGTTCCGCGCGGCGCCTTCCTGATCGATCCGCGCCTGCGCTGCGACCTCGCCGGCGGGCACGGCGGCACCCATTCCGCGCTGGTCCAGGGCGTCGGCTTCGACCTGCACTGGGCGTCCTGGCCCGAGTACCTGGTCGAGGTCGGGCCGCGCTGCCCGGCCGTCGGCCCGCACGAGGGGCCGGAGCCGCCGCGCGACCCCAACATCTGCCTGCTGCGCGAGGACCACCCCGGGCCGCACTACGGCGAGACCTGGTTCTGACGCCCCGCCGGTCACTCCACCAGACCGGTGGTGCCCGCCGAGTCCAACCGCAACGCCTTCCCGAGCCGGCCCGGGGGCACCGCCCGGCCGGCCCGGGAGGCGCCCAACAGACGGATCAGCGCCCGCAGATCGGTCGGGTGCCTCCTTACACCCCCGCGGAGGCCCATCATGTCCGCCCGCACCACGCCCTCCCCCACCCGCACCGCCGCCTTCCTCACCGCCTACGACGCGCTGCTGGCCCGCTGGCCCGTCCCGGTCGAGCACCTCACCGTCCGAACAGCCCACGGCACCACCCGGATCAACGCCTGCGGCCCTCCCGACGGCCGCCCCCTCGTCCTGCTGCACGGCGGCGGCGCCACCTCCACCATGTGGTTCGCCAACGTCGCCGCGTGGACGGCCGCCGGGCACCGCGTCCTCGCCCCCGACCTCATCGGCGACCCGGGCCGCAGCGTCCACGACGGCGCCCCACTCGCGGGCGTCCCCGGGCTGCTCGGCTGGCTGGACACCGTCCTCGACCGACTCGACCTCCCCCGGGCCGACTTCTGCGGCCACTCCTACGGCGGCTGGATCGCCCTGGAGTACGCCCTGCACGCGCCCGCCCGGGTCGGCCGGCTCGCCCTCCTCGATCCCACCCAGTGCTTCGCCGGCTTCCGCCCCGACTACCTGCTGCACGCCCTGCCGCTCTTCCTCCCCCGCCGCACCGCCACCCGGGCCCGCTCCTACCTCGACTGGGAGACCGGCGACGGCCCTCGCCCGGACCCCGGCTGGCGCGAGGTCTACGCCCTCGGATACGCCGACTTCCCCGCCACCCGCGTCATCACCGGCCCCCGCCCCGGCCTCGACCGGCTGCGCTCCCTCACCGCCCCGACCCTCGCCCTGTTCGCCGAACACAGCCGCACCCACCACGCCCCCCGGGTCGCCGAGGCCGCCCGCCGCGCCCTGCCCGAGGCGACGGTCGCCGTCCTGCCGGGCCTCTCGCACCACCACCTGCCCATGGCGGGCGCGGCGGAGGTCAACGCCCGGCTGACCGGATTCCTCGCCGCCTCCCGCGGCTGACGGCGGGACCGTTCGGACGGCACGGACGCCACGCCCGCGCCGAACCGGCCCGGCCGCTGCGCGCAAGCCGCCGGCGACGGATTGGCCCGAACTCACCAGTGTCGCCAAATCCCTTGTACCGCACTCGACTTGACGCTGGCAGACTGGCGTCGCCACGTCGGCCCACCACTCCCTGGAGCAGCCATGCCCACGTTCGTCCGACGCCTCGCCCCCGCAGCGGTGCTCGCGCTCACCGCGCTGGCCGCCACCCCGGGCAGCGCGTTCGCCGTGGACCGCGACGGGCCGGCCGTCGCCGCCTCGGCGGGCGAACACCCGGGGCTGACCTGGACCGCCCTGGATCAGCGCGCCGGTGTGGTGCACGTCGGCACCGACGGCGCCAGCAACCCCTACCTCGGGGACACCTCCGCCGACACCGAACTGCCGGTGCTCTGCCTCCACCAGGACGGCCGCCCGGCCCCCACCGGGATCCCCACCGCCGGCTTCCACAGCTGGGCGGGCGGGGAGGTCGCCGCGACGGCCCCGACGGCCGGGTCCGACCTGACCAGCCGGGACGACGCCGACGGGCTCTGCGAGGACTCCTTCGGCGCCGACTGGCGAATGGCCGAGTTCCACGACGGGCAGGGCTGGTCGCTCTGGGCGGCCGGCACCCTCCCGGCGGGCACCCGGTTCTGGACGGCGATCAACGACCAGCCGGCCAACCCCTGGTCCTGACGTCCGCGTGGCCCCGAGCCGCCCCGCGCAAGCGCGGCGGCGGCGGGGATCAGTAGATCAGGTACCCCGGGCGGTGTCCTTCGTCGTCGATCTCCCCGGTGGCCTGCGCCCGCAGCTTGCGGGACAGCTCCTCCAGGGCGCGGGAGGCCGCGACCTCCTCACCGATCCTGGCGAGCGGGCGGTCGTCCGTGCTCTTCATCGACTCCCCGTGGGCGCGCAGGCCCGGCGCCCGCGCACCGGTCAACCTGGCCTCGCACGCCGTGTGCACTCCGTCTTCCTCGAAGCTCAGCTCCACGTCCCACTGGTTGTGCATGCCACACCTCCTGGCAGCGGCCCCCTCGCGCCTGTCCGGACCGGCACGGACGGTGAGCCGTGGCGGCCGCTCACACCAGCGTGCGCCCGTCCGACCCATGGCGGCAAGCGGGCCCGGCCCGGGGCTGCGGGCCCGGCCCCCGGAACCAGCTCCCCCGCCCCGGAGCTCCCGGCCCCGCCTGCTCCCTGCCTGCTCCCCGCCTGCTCCTCGCCGCCGACCGGGCCCCGCCGCCGACCCGGCGGTACGCTGACGAAAGCGCGCCGCGACCGCCGACCGAACCCGGACCCGCCGGCGCGGCGCGGGCAGTGACAACCGGGTGGTCCCTCCGTGGCGGTCTTCCTCCTCGCCCTCGGCGCCGCCTGCTGCCTGGGCCTCGGCTTCGTCCTCCAGCAGCACGCGGCGCAGCGGGCGCCCCGTGCCGACCTGCTGCACTGGCGGCTGCTCCTGGACCTGATGCGGATGCCCGAGTGGCTGCTCGGCACCGGGTTCATGGTGTGCGGACTGATCCTGTCCGCGCTCGCCCTCAACCAGGGCGAAGTCTCGCTCGTCGAACCGCTGCTCGCGACCAACCTGCTGTTCGCCATGGCGCTCTCCCGGGTGCTGACCCGCCAGACCCTCGGCCGCTCGGGCTGGGTCGGGGTGCTGCTGCTCGGCCTCGGGGTGACGGCGTTCATCGTGGCCGGCCGGCCCACCGGCGGCGGTGCGCCCGCCGGGGAACTGCGGCACTGGCTGGTGGTCGGCACGGTGGTCGGGCTGACCCTGCTGCTGGTCTCGCTGGCCCGGCGGCTGCCGCTGTTCGAGGAGGCCACCCTGCTGGCCCTCGCCGCCGGCCTGCTCTACGGCCTCCAGGACGCGCTGACCCGCACCACCACCCAGCGCCTCGACCACAGCGGACTGGACGCGGTGCTGCGCAGCTGGCAGCCGTACGCGGTGGTGGCGGCGGGCGTGGTCGGGCTGCTGCTGGTGCAGAGCGCCTTCGAGGCCGCGCCGCTGCGGATGTCCCTGCCGGCACTGACCGCCGCCCAACCGCTGTCCGGGATCGCCTGCGCGGTCGGCTTCCTCGGCGACCGGCTGCGGGTGACGCCGGGTGCGCTGGCCTGGCAGTCCGCCGGACTGCTGGCCATCGTGGTCGGGGTGATCGTGATCGGCCGCCACCCGGCGATGCCGGGCAGCGTCCGCGAAACCCTGGAGGGCGTCGGGGCACCACCGGAGGACGAGCGGCCCGCGGAAGGCCCCAGGAGCCGCCCTGGAAACAGTCCGGCCGAGAACCCGAACGACCCGGGGCACAGCTCCGGGGCCGGAGCGTAATTCGCTTGACCGGGCCACGGGTCAACGCTGCACTGTGGCGAGGCACACGAGCCGTGGTGCCGTCGTCATCCAGGGGAGGAAGCGGCAGCAATGGAGATCCGTCCGACAACCGATCAGGACCTCGACGTCTACGTCGACACGCTCCATGCCGCGTTCGGGCTCTTCCCGGAAACCCCGACCGACGGCGGCGGGCTCTGGTGGTCGGCGACCGAGATGGACCGCAACCTGCTCGCCGTGACGG
This sequence comes from Kitasatospora sp. NPDC127121, assembly GCF_042677305.1. Taxonomy (NCBI): domain Bacteria; kingdom Bacillati; phylum Actinomycetota; class Actinomycetes; order Kitasatosporales; family Streptomycetaceae; genus Kitasatospora; species Kitasatospora sp. NPDC127121. The sequence goes on from NZ_JBHXTQ010000051.1 coordinate 55,221, forward strand.
CGGACGGGCGGCCCGTCGGCACCGCCGGCGCGTACACCTTCGAGCTCACCCTGCCCGGTGAGGCCATCGTCCCCACCAGCGGGGTGACCGGCGTCGGCGTCCTGCCCTCGCACCGGCGCCAGGGCGTGCTCACCGCGATGATGCGGCGCCAGCTCGCCGGGTTTCGGGCCCGTGGGGAGTTCCTCTCCGTACTGCTGGCCTCCGAGGCCGTGATCTACCGCAGGTTCGGCTACGGACCGGCGACCTACACGCAGCGGCTGACGGTGCCGCGCCACCGGGCCGCCTTCGCCCTCCCCCGGGCACGCGGAACAGCCGACACCCCGGCCGACACCCCGGAGGCCGGCCCGGACACCGGCTCGATCGAGCTGCTGCGGCGTGCCGAGTGCGGCGAGATCCTGGAAGCGGTCTACGACCGGTACCGCCGCACGCAGCCCGGCGCGCTGTCCCGGCCGCACCGCTGGTGGGCCTTGGGCGCGGGGCGGCCCCCGGTCTCCTCGGCGTCGCGCTACGTCGCCGTCCACCGGGATGCCGGCGGTGTCCCGGACGGCTACGCCTGCTACTCGCTCGCCGACGGCACCTTGACGGTCGACGAGACCATCGCCACCGACGACGCCGTCGCCACGGCCCTGGCCCGGTTCGCGCTTGAACACGACCTGGTCTCCCAGGTCGTGTTCAAGCACGTTCCGTCCGACCACCCGCTGCGCTGGCAGCTTGTGGACTTCAACGCCGGCGAGAGGAGCAGCAGCACCGACTGGCTCTGGGTGCGGCTGCTGGACGTCCCGCGTGCGCTGACCTCGCGCGGCTGGTTCGTGGACGGCGAGCTCGTCCTCGACGTCGACGACCCGTTCCTCGGCGAGCACGGCCGCTATCTGCTGACCGTCCGGGACGGGAAGGCCGAGTGCGTCCCGACGGACCGGGAGCCCGACATGTCCCTGGACGTGAGCGACCTGGGCTCGGTCTACCTCGGCGGCACCACCCCGAGCACGCTCGTGCGGGCCGGGCACATCCGGGCCCACCGCCCGGGCGCGGCCGCCCTCGCCGACGCCCTCTTCAGCGCCGAGCGCGCCCCGCACTGCCTGCACTGGTTCTGACCGGCTGGTTCCGACCGCACGCTCGCCTCGCCGCCCCTGCACGACAGGCCTACGGGCGTGCCGGGATCGACGCGGGCGCAAGCTCGGGCTCGGGCTCTGTCCCGGGCTCGGGCTCTGTCCCCGGCTCAGACTCGGGCTCGGGCTTCGCCCCGTCGACGGTGCCCGTCCGGCCGCGCCGGCGGTCCATCTCGCGCCACTCCGGCCGCAACCCGGCCAGGTTGGTGGAGGCGAAGTAGAGGGCGCCGCCCGCGACCAGGGTGGGTATCAGCCCGATGAGGCTGACCGCTGCGCCGGCCAGCAGGCCGCCGAGCGGGATACCGGCCCAGGCGAGGGAGTCGCCGAGGGCGTGGACGCGGCCGAGCAGGTGGCGGGGCACCCGCTCGAAGAGCACCGCGCCAAGGATCGGGTTGAGGAAACCGCCACCGAAGCCGCCGACCGCGAAGACCGTGAGCACCACCCACAGCGGCGCGCCGCACGCGAGCACCAGGAAGCGCGGGGCCCCGACGAGCAGGAAGCCGGCGAAGAACACCGTCCGGCGGGGCAGCCGGTGGGCGACGGCCGCCGCGATCAGACTGCCGACGACCGCCGTGATCCCCCCGGCGGTGCCGGTCAGGCCGATGGCGGCCGGGCCGTTCCCCGACTCCCGCGCCCAGACCGGGAGGAGGACCGTGAGGAACCCCGCGTCGAGCAGGTTGGTGATGCCGACCAGCACCGTCACGGTGAGCAGCAGCGGATCGGAGCGCAGGAAGGTGAAGCCCTCGCGGAACATCCGCCAGTAACCCGCCGATTCGGCCTCAGTTCCGGCCTCAGTTCCGGCCCCAGTTCCGGCCCCGGCTCCGGTCCCGATCCCGGCCTCGGCTTCTGCGGCCTGCGCGGCAGCGGGTGCCGGGGCCGCCGCGCGCCCCATCCCGCGCGGCAGGGCGAAGGCGATGACGAGGGACCCCAGGGCGAAGGTGGCGGCGTTGAGCGCCAGCCCGGCCAGCGGGCCCATCAGCGCGACCAGCCCACCACCGACCGCCGGGCCGACCGTGGAAGCCAGCCGTTCGGTGACGCCGGAGAGACCGGTGGCGCGCTCCATCGGCACCCGGGCGCGGTCGGCGGCCTCCGGGACCATGACCGACTTGGCCAGATCCCCCGGGCCGCGCATCGCGCCGATCACCGCGACCATCGCCAGCAGCACCCCGAACGGCAGCAGCCCCAGGGCGTGCAGCAGCGGGACCAGCCCGGCCGCGACGGCGCTCACCAAGTCCGTCGTCCAGGACACCACCCGCGGCCCGAGCCGATCGACCAGTGGCCCGGTCAGCGCCTTGACCAGCACGTACGGCGCCATCTCGGCGAAGGCGACCAGGCCCGTCATGGTGGCGCTGCCGGTGGTGGCCAGGACGAACCAGGGCAGGGCGATGGCCGAGACACGCGTCCCGGTGATGGAGACGGCCATGGCGGAGAGCACCCCGACCAGCGGCCGGAGGCTGCGCGCGGGCGCGTCGACGACGGTGGTCATCGGGACCCCGCCTCACCGGTGTCGGTGTCGGTGCTGGCATCGCTGTCGGCATCGGTGTCGGCATCGGTACCAGCGCCGGTGCCGACGCTCGCGTCGGGCAGCACGTGGACGACCACGGCGACCCGCTCGGTGCCCTCCGGGGCCGGCCCCTCCGTATCCAGCGCGCGGTAACGCCGCACCACCGCGGACAGATCAGCGGCCAGTTGCCCGGCCTCCTCGGGGGTGAGCTGCAACAGCACGTCGCTGAGGCCGACCGCCTTGCGCCACTCCCGCGGCATCGTCTCGAAGGCGTCGACCGACCGCTGGGCCGCCAGGGCGTGGGCGGTGAGGACGGACCGCAGGAAGCCGACGGCCGTGTCGAGCTCCTCGTCGGCCATGTCGTCACTCGTCCAGACGGTGAACTTGTGGGCCGAACGCCACCACCGCTCCCGGGCGTTTCCGCGCTCGGGATCCTCCTCGACGAAGCCCGCGGCGGCGAGCTGGCGGAGGTGGTAGCTGGTCGCCCCGGAGTTGAGCCCCAGCTGCTCGGCGAGCCTGGTCGCCGTGGAGGGACCGTGCTTGCGCAGCAGCCCGACCAGCTGCATGCGCACGGGGTGGGCCATCGCCCGCATGCCCTTGGCCGTGAGGACGATGTGCGGGTCATCGCTGTGCATCCAGCCGCGTTCATCGGTCATGGCAGGAGCGTAGAACCGCAAAGACATCTTTGCAAAGGGTTTTTTGCGAAGAAGTCTTTGCGGTGAAGGATGGAGCCCCGAAGAGCTGCCCGCCGGCCGTCCGTCAGTCGTGCGCGACCACCAGCAGCAGCACCACCGTCAATCCGCCGCCCGGTGTGGCCTCCACCGCCAGTCGCCCGCCCGCCGCCAGCACCAGGCTGTGCACGGCGGGCCCGACCGGCCCGTCGGCGCGGGCGCCCGCGAGCAGCCACTCCCGCGCCCCGGGCAGCTCGGACGACCCCCGGTCGGCCACCCGGATCTCCACCCGCCCGCGCGGTCGCGCCGCCCCGCTCAACCCGGCCGCCCGCAGGGCCGTCGCGGCCGGGCCCGGCCCGCCCGCCACCTCGGCGCGGACCAGCACCCGCCCGCCGGGCGGGTTGCGCCGGATCGCGTGGTCGACCAGGCCGGCGAGCGCGTCCTCCAGCCGCCGGGCGTCCCCGACCACCACCGGCAGCCCCGGCGCCAGCCGGGCCGTCACCGCCGCCGCCCGGCCGCCGCCGCGCACCACCCTGCGGACCACCTCGGTCACCTGGACGTGCCGCGCCTGCGGCTCGCAGCCGGCCTGCCGGTCGGTCCACTCGACGCGCTCAAGTTCCGGCCGGGACAGCGCCCGGGGCCCGGCCATCTCGCCCGGTCTGAACGGTCCGGCCTCCTCGCCCGCCACCGCGCCGCCGGGCCCTCCCGTACGGCCGGGGCCACCCGGCCCGCCGAGGGCGCCGAGCGCCCTGGCCCCCGATGCGACATAGCCCCAGAGCTTCCCGCTTGCCATCGCCCTGCCCCTCGTGCATCGCCGGCGGCCGTCATCAGTGCCGCGGCCGACCGGCGCGGGCCGCTTCCCAGGCCCTGCTGTCAGCCTGCACCTCACTCGTTCGGGTGACAATCCGGCTCCGGGACGCGAACCGGGCACCACCCCCGCCGGTCGGCCGATGCCACACCCGCCGAC